>NZ_JAWOVM010000102.1:0-12509 GCF_033339895.1 Vibrio sp. 1751 | reverse complement strand
CGTTCCAACCAAATGGAAAGTTACCCACTTGGTAGCCATTTGGACCAATATCCCAAGGTTCGGCAATCAATTTGGTTTCACGCAAAATTGGGTCTTGCGCAACGGCTTTAAAGAAAGCTGCTTCTGGGTTGTAATCATCGCCCTGTCGACCTAACGTTGCAGCCAAGTCAAAACGGAAGCCATCGACTTTAAATTCGCTAACCCAGTAGCGCAATGTATCCATCACAAGGTTTAAGGCTGGTTGGTAGGTGAGATCCACTGTATTTCCGCAGCCAGTGTAATTGGCGAAGTGGTTGCCATGTTTGATGTAAAAACAGGAATCGAGGGCCTTCAGGTTGAAAATTGTAGGCCCTTCACCACCTTCAGCAGTGTGGTTGTAAACCACGTCGAGAATCACCTCAATGCCGTTTTTATGCAATTCGCGAATTGTTGTTTTTAATTCCGTAACGGCGTCTTGTTCTGCGTAGCGCGGATCGGGCACCATAAAGAGATAAGGGTTGTATCCCCAATAATTGACCTTTTCCATCTCTAGTAGGTGAGGCTCATGCATGCATGCTGCGACAGGTAGCAATTGCAGCGTGTTGATGTTTTGTTGTTTGTAAAAGGCCAGCATTTCAGGTGATGCAAGACCTAAATAGCGCCCCCTCAGCTTGTCCTCAACCTCTGGGTGGCGTTGGGTAATCCCTTTGACGTGCGTCTCAAACAACACCATCTCTTCTCTGGGTATACGCGGGTGATCCGTGTTTTGCCAGTCAAAATCATCTTCGATAACGACGCACTTCGGCATATCGAAACTTTTGGCTGGAGAGTACGGAGGGTGATAGTGGAGGGCTTTATCTATTGATTTTGCGTACGGATCAGAAATTAACAGTGGCTCTTCCTTGTGGGAGACAAGGTAACCGTATTTTTGCCCCGGCTTAATATCTGGAATAAAAGTATGACGTATGCCAGCGTATTCATTCGGTAAACCGTGAAGCTCGTAGCTGCCATCGTCTGCAAACAATGCCAGTTGAATGTCTTTTACGCCTGGAGCATGAATAGAGAAGTTACAGCCTTCTTTATTCAATGTTGCGCCCAGGGGGTAGGGGCGAGAGAGAAGTCGTGTCATCGGAGATACTTTATTTAATATTTATTGCTACCTTTAGGAAACTATAAGTTAAAAACTTTGTCTTACTAAGGTCAACCACCCTAAATATAAAAATATTCGTGTAATTTAATTACTTTATGTGACGGCTTAGAGTCAAAAATATGAAATGGCTATCACTTTGTAGCGGCTCAAAACCGAACAAACTTACTAATTCCTCCCTAGATTGGTGATCTGACTCGAAAAAACACCATTCGGTAAATTTTCTACTCCCTTCTCATCCCCCTTAAATTAGTTTAGGGCGGAGGAAGTCATCCTTGTACGCCTCGGGTAATCTCACAACTGTTGAAACAAACGGGGATTCGTTCCCATCTTACCTCTCTTTCTTTAGGTGTGTTTTTACTGCCTATATTCACCTAAAAGAGTGAGCAGGGAAGACAGAATTATAAATACCCTTAATGGAGTTAAGAATGAAAAAAGTAAGTGCAATTGCTGCTGCTGTAGCTGCAACTTTAGCTGCTGGTTCTGCATTCGCAGTGGATTTCCACGGTTACATGCGTGCTGGCGTTGGCGTGAACGCTGACGGTGGTCAACAATTAACATTCGAAAAGAACAAGATCGGTCGTCTAGGTAATGAAAGCGATATCTACGGCGAGATTCAACTAGGTAAAGAAGTTTACAACAACAACGGCAAAACGTTCTACGTAGACTCTATGGTTGCAATGACTTCTAACGGTTCAAACGACTGGGAAAGCACTTCTGCTAACTGTGGTTTGGATAACGGCGAAGTGAAATGTGTAGACGATGCACAATTCGCACTACGTCAGTTCAACGTTCAAGCTAAAGGCCTACTAAACTTTGCTCCTGAAGCAACGCTTTGGGCAGGTAAACGCTACTACCAACGTCACGACATTCATATCTCTGACTTCTACTACTGGAACATCTCTGGCGCGGGCGCTGGTGTTGAAGGTATCGAAGCTGGTCCTGGTAAAGTTTCTTTCGCTTGGGTTCGTAACGACCGCGGCGATATCGCTGACCCAGGCAACGATGGTGGCGCAACAAACGTAAACACTCTAGACGTACGTTACGCAGGTCTTCCTCTATGGGACAACGGCTCTCTAGAAATGGGCTTGAACTACGCAATTCTTAACGAAACTGACGCTGCGCCAAACGGCACTAAAGATGCGAAAAACGGCGTAATGTTCACAGCAGAATTGACTCAAGGTCTAGACGCTGGTTTCAACAAAACAGTGCTTCAGTACGGTACTGAAGGTTACTCAAAAACAATGGCATTCTACGGCGACGGTAGCTGGTACGGCGCAGAAGCTGATAACGGTGCATCTGGTTACCGCCTAATCAACTGGGGTGTAATCGGCATGGGCGACAGCTGGGAAATGGGTCACCAGCTAGTGTACGGTGTTGGTGAAGACATGTGGGCTGGCCAAGACAAGTGGGAAACAATGTCTGTTGTTGTTCGTCCAATGTACAAATGGGATGACAACCACAAAACTATCTTCGAAGCTGGTTACGCTATCGACGATAACGACGGCGAAGAAAACAAATACGGTAAGCTAACTGTTGCTCAAGCATGGTCTGCTGGCTCTAGCTTCTGGGCTCGTCCTGAAATCCGTGTTTACGCTTCTTACCTAACGGCTGACAAAGAAGACAATTCAAACACATTTGACAACGGTCGTTCAGACGATACGTTCCAGTTCGGTGTACAAGCTGAAGCTTGGTGGTAATCATCTAACCACTAAGTCCTAAATTGTCCTAGAATGATACAGCCAGAACTTATCTGGCTGTATTTATTTAAAAAACAATAAAGAGTCGAGGTAGACAGTAATGAAAAAATGGCTTGCTCCCGTACTGCTGGGCATGTTGGCTACTGGTTGTGCGTCTGTAGAACAAGTAGAGATGAGTCCAAAAGGTCAGCAACAAGTGATCACGCAATCGGGTGATATTCAATGGGTACCGCTTAACGTGCCTGTGGTTACTGAATTCGCTTTGACTGATAAAAGCCAAATGTTGTTGGATGGTAACAGTGCTGGCGCTATTGCAGCGTTTGCTCTTCCAGGTAACCGTGGCAGTCTCGATATCAAATTAGAGACATTCGTAAGTAAAGAACTTCAATTTTATGCTCCTAATGTCGCAGTGATGAACTCGGCAGGAGAAACCATTTACCAAGCAGATTTTTCAAAGTTTAAGTACGAACCAGCAAAACTGTTGGACAATGATAAATTCGTACTTGATCTCAATGTGATTCCAGACATGACAGGTAACGATCTGCATGTGTTGGTTTACACGACTTCCGCCGATCTAAAAGGAAGTACACAAGTTTTACACCCTGCAAAAGCCTTCGCCATGGCGCGCCACACTCAGCCGCCAGATATTGCAGACCCTCTAGCGAAACATAGCCCACTTGGTCAGTTCCGCTTTTCGGTATCCGCGAATGATATTGTGAATACTAAGATTGTTGCGAAAAACGATAACATTCCCCAAGGTACGGACCTTACTAGCTACTACTACAGCTCAATTGAAGCAGCAGTCGCAGCGAATGATATTCCGAAAGCGCTCACTTTGCTTGATGAAGCAAAAGAACTGGGTATCGAAGGTGCGCAACAAGTGTTTGTGAAAGCCGTAAATAGAAAATAATCAGATAAAAAAGGTCAGCGAAATGCTGACCTTTTTCATAGAAAATAAACCAATAAAAATACCCCTACATAGAGTTACCTTATTCACATAATTATTTTTATTACTTTGTTTTTTATATAGGTTGGATCAATAATTAATGGCAGTTCCTAATTTATTTTGTGTACTTAGGAAATAAACAAACTTCTCGAAGTGATTTAAATTCACAATCTGACGATATTTATTTGGCGTTTGATATTTCCATTTTAATAACGATTAATATTTCTTTTAACCGTTGAGTTTATTTTGCTTTGGATATACTAAAAAGGAATTACGTGAAATGAACATGATGAAGACCTCTCTTGCTGCTGCTCTACTTGTTGCCTTAGTGGGTTGTCAATCGACTGCAGAACCAGAAGCGGCCGCAGAGCCTGTTGTTAATATGTCTCAAGACGAAGTGGTTGCTTTCATGAAAGCGTGTGACAACCCAGATAGCACAGCGAAAGGACCTATTTCTAAACCACTATTTGTGGTGGGTACTTTTGCGGATTCCGATTGGAAACACGTGCCTCAGCGTCAATACACCTACAAAGGGAATAATTTCTACCAAGCCGTGGTTCAAGAAAAAGTAGGCTCCTACAAAATGCAGTATGCGACCGAGTTGTGGTTCCCACAATTTACCGCAAAAGGTAATAGAATGAACGTTGGTGAATTAACACCATTAACATTTGGTGGTTACGGTACGGATACTTCGGTTGATATTAAAGAAGATGGTAAATATGTATGGAGTCTTCAGTTTGAAGGAAAAGGCAAACCTGTTCATGTCATGGTAAATAAGTGCCAATAATATTCAATTCAATTATTTAAAATCTATTTTTATTTATTAACCCCTGCATGAAACACATGTCGGGGTTAATTTTATTACTCAAATTTCCGTAGTTTATTTGAGTAAGTTAGGGAGAATAAAATGCTTAATATCCTACGTAACCATCGCCTGTCTCGATCGTTGCTTGCGTTAAGTGTGATTGGTGCTTTATCTGCGTGTAATTCTTCTGGTGGTGGCGACACTAATAGCAGCACTCCGCTACCGGATACCAGTTATGCTTGCCAAGCCAATGTCATGGCGCAAAGTAACCAACTTCGTACTTATCAAATCATGGTAGAGAGTTTTGTGGATGGTGATGCGAACATTGGTCACGGTACAGGTTATGGCACCAGCCATCATAACGGCGATTTGCAAGGAGTGATTGATTCACTCGATTACATCCAAGATTTAGGGATGAACGCGATTTGGTTGACGCCAGTTTTTGAATCGGAAGCGATAGCGGGCCAAGAACACTGGGCCGATCGTCTGGATGCCACGGGCTACTTTGCAACGGATTACTTCACCATTGATCCACGTTTTGGTGATTTAGAAACGGCGAGAACCTTGGTCGAGGAAGCACACAAACGCGGCTTATACGTGTTTTTTGATGGTGTATTTGGTCATCACAAAGATGGTTTGATCAAACCATCTCCTTCCGGTTTGTTGCCATCGGGATCGAGCAATCCCGTTGATTACCCGGCCAGTCTCGATTTCTACAAAGAAGTGGCAACGTATTGGATCAAAGAACTGAAGATTGACGGCTGGCGTTTAGATCAAGCCTATCAAGTTCCGACAGACGCTTGGACACAACTTCGTAAAGCCGTCGATGAAGCCTCACAAAGTGTGACGTACACCAATAGCAAAGGCGAACAAGTGAATCCGTTGGGTTACATGGTGGCAGAGATTTGGAAAGGGGAGTCTGAAATCGCGAATGAGGCGTATGGATCGAACAGCGGTCCAGCATTGTGCTCTGCGTTTGACTTCCCTATGCGATATCGCATCGTTGAAACTTTAGCCGTGAATGAGAGCGGCGTGGGTGGTCGCGGTGCGGATTGGTTAGACAACGGCTACAGCACACACAATCAATATCCAACACATGCGCAGCCGAATTTGATGATCGGCAACCATGATTTAGTGCGCTTTGGTGACTTGTTACAGCGTGGAAACTTGGCGGATGTGAATGATGCAGAATATTGGTTACGCCATAAAGCCGCGTTTGCTTTCCAAGCGGCGTACACAGGGCCAATCACGTTGTACTACGGTGATGAAATCGGGGATCAAGTGGATGGTTTTGCCGTAAAAGAAGACAACAGCACCTGCGCCATTCAAGGTTTGTGCGATGATCACGTTGCGCGCAGCAGTGCGAAAATTGAAGGCGTGACGGCGACGCTTGATGCAAACCAAGCCGATCTCAAATCTTATGTGACATCGCTGATGACAATGCGTGATGCGCATCCTGCACTTTATCAGGGGTCACGCACGAATTTAGTTGCGAGTAACGGCAGTTATGTGGATTTGAAACAATCTGGTTCGGACAAAGTCTTGTTTGCGCTAAATACCTTAGAGAGCGCTAGAAGCGTCACTCTTACTCAGGAGAGTGTTGGTACTGGTGAGTTGGTGGATTTGCTCACGAATGAAAAAATTACTCCGAGTAATGGTCAATATCAGATTCTGATGTCGCCACTACAAGGACGATTCTTTGCGGTAAAACCTTAAGGAATTATTCAGAATTGATGCTCACCAGTTGAGCTGACCACAAGCTTTCTTATAAACAAGCCAAGTGTTGTTGCTGACCCCCATAGGCGCACACTTGGCTTTTTTCTGTCTGTTTTACTTTTCCCTTAATGGTTTTACGACGATGTAGCCAACAAGTTGCTTCGCTTTTTGTATTGGCGTTTGTTTTCAGCAGATGGATATTTGTGAGATAAGCTGCACATTAAAAAGTAAATTAACACTTGTGCAACGTAAAAATGTGACTGAAGGATTACTTATGCCCCACTAATATGTTTATCGTGTTTGGGATTTATATAACTAATGGAAAAGTATAATGAAATCCATAACGAACTCCCTCTGTCTCCTTGCTGCTGTTAGCTCGCCGTTTGCATATAGCCAAATTATCAACGGTGACTTTGAGCAGTGGAATGGCAATGTACCTACGCAGTGGTCAGAGATTGACGCTGGCATTACAGTGTCGCCAAGCAGCGAGCAAATCAAATCGGGTGGTCTGGCTGCCCAGGTCGTCGTGAATACAGGTACCCAAAGCAACACCGACTTTTTGCAAACCATTAATGTGGAGCAAGGGAAAACCTATCCGTTTTCTGTCTCGGTTTATCATACCGAAGGAAATGTAAAAGCACGTCTGGTGGTTGATGGTTATCACAATTACTCGAACCCACAACAGATAAACCAGTGGCAAGAGCTCGCGCACAATTACACAGCGAGCTCGAACAAGACCATCAACGTCGGTTTGCGTTTTTACGATGAAGCCAGTTTTGATGGCTCAGAAGTTGTCTACGTCGATAATTTTCAACCGACTGAGACGAGTACACAACCTCCTGTAGAAAGTTGTAGTGATCACCAAGTGGTCTTGACTCTCACAACAGATAATTATGGTTCAGAAACCAGCTGGACGTTAAAAAACAACCAAGCCGAAGTACTGTTTTCTGGTCAGGGATATGAGTCAGCAACCACCATTGAAAAGAGCATGTGCTTAGCTGACGGTAACTACCAATTCACGATTCAAGACGAGTATGGTGACGGCATTTGTTGTGGCAGTGGCGCGGGGTCGTACATTCTGACTGAGGGAGATAAGACTCTTGCTTCTGGCGCTGAATTCTCGAAAAGTGAAACCACCGATTTTACGTTAGGTGACTCAACCACGACCCCACCAGTGGTTGATGGTTACTATCAAGCGGCATCTGGTAAGACGGGCTACGCTCTAAAAACGGCGCTGTTTAACATTATCAATAATCACTCCAGCCGAGGTTATTCTGCGGTGTGGACCTTGGTAAAAGATGCCGATATTGATCGTTATTACGAAAATGATGGCTCTATTCTCGATATGTATTCTGAAAAGCCATCTGGTAGCGATACAGTAAGCTTTACCAAAGTCACAGACCAATGTGGCCAATACAAAACGGAAGGGGATTGCTACAACCGTGAGCACTCTTTCCCGAAAAGCTGGTTTGGCGGTAAGGTTGAGCCGATGAACTCAGACGGTCATCACTTGTTTGCAACCGATGGTTATGTAAACGCGAAGCGCAGTAATTGGCCATTTGGTGAAGTGGGCACCGCGACCTACGTGTCTAGTAATGGCTCTAAACTTGGCCAAGCAAGCACTAGTCTGGGCTACTCCGGTATGGTGTTTGAGCCGATTGATGAGTTTAAGGGCGACTTCGCCCGTGCTTATTTCTACATGGCGACCCGTTATGAAAATGTTGTAGGTAATTGGGAAGGTAATTCAAGCAATGCGGATGCTGTCCTTGATGGTTCAAGTTCGACGGTTTTTGAACCCTGGGTGTTAAACATGCTGAAACGTTGGCACAAAAATGATCCCGTTAGTGAAAAAGAACGAAACCGCAATCAACAAGTGTTTGATTTTCAGGGCAATCGTAATCCATTCATTGATCATCCTGAGTTTGTTGAACAGATTTGGGGAAACTAACACCTTTTTGATTTTGGTATCCACCATTTAGTGACGCCAACAAAACAAAGGGGAAGCGTGATGCTTCCCCTTTTTCATTACGGATGTTTTTAAATGAAACTAGTTTTTCGTTACCGTCACGATTGGCGCCGACTTGTCAGCCGCGTTGAAGTGGAAGTTGTAATTTCCTGCTTCTGCAATCGCAATTTTCAGGTTTGCACTACCGCCACCGACTTCCATCGTTAGCGCTTTACCAAGCTCAACACTGCCTTCGCCACCGAAGTTGGTGTCTGCTGCCCAGTCTGCGCTCGCAACTTTCATCTCGTAGTTGCCCGCCGCTAGGTCAATGTCTAGCGAATAAACGTCATTTGCAACATAGCTGAACTTCGCTGTTGAGTCTTGTGCTGGAGCATCCCATGTAGTAATAGTGCCACGTAAGTAAAGTGCTGTTTCACCGAATGTTGGTGCATCTGCTGACTTGGTCACTGACACGACCGGTTTTTCTACGCTTTCATCTTGAACATGCAGCGCGTTCAGAGTGAAGTTGTACTTACCTGTTTCAGCAACAGACAGCTTACAGTTACCTTCTGAACCTAATTCTAGTGAACCAGAAGCTATATTCGCAGCATCACAACCGATGTTTGGATTTGCCCAACCAGAGTCCGCGAATTTGAACTCGTGTTCACCAGCTTCAAGAACGCCAGTTACAGAGTACATACCGTTGCCAATAAAGGTCATCGCCCAATCACTGCTATCAGACCACTCGTTCATGGTGCCTTTCACGTAAACAACGGTTTCGCCGTAAGGAGGAATACTCGATACGTCTTTGTTATCCGTGTTTACTGGTAGGCCAGCACCTTGCGCGCCGTTTTGTGGCTGCACGAATACCGCTGTTGTCAGTGCTGGTACTGTGAACGTTTCATTGGTGAAGCTTGCACCTTTGACGATGTCATCCGCAGAGTTTTGTTGAACTTCATGCAGTTCGAAACCAGTTGCGCCAGCAACTTTGAAAGATTTCTCAGTTGATGTTGAGTTCACAACGGCCACGACAGCTTCGTAGTTCGAATCCAAATCGGCACCCGCTGATGTACCATCGTCGATAGACATCACAATCAAGCCTTCCACTTGGTCTTTCCCTACGTTGCGGAAGTCCACACGGTTCATCACTTCTTGCGCGGTATCTAGGCGGAACAGTTCGCTTGTGCTACGGATTTTAAGTAGCTCTAGGAATTGTTGCTTAGTCAGCTCGATGTCGGTTGAATCTGGTTTCGCCGTGCTGTCACCAACGATGGTTTTGATCAGCTCCCAGTTTGCACCGTCTTTGTCTTCACGTGGTAGACCAACGTTCCAGTTATTGTCGCTTCCGTCGAAGAATACACGGTTGAACCAGTCACCAGAATCGTACGAGTCGCGCTGCATAGATTTAGAGCGCAATAGCTCAGAACCCATGTGGATGAATGGAATGCCTTGACCAAGCATCACCGTTGATAGGGACACAGACTGCATACGTGCACGCTCGGCAGATGAAGTGCCTGTCGCAATCTTGTAGGCGTTGTTATCCCACAATGTTTGGTTGTCGTGCTTAGACACGTAAGAGATGTTCTCTGATGGCACTTTTGTGTAGCCTGCAGGCGCACCATTGTAATCAACGTTCTTACCCAGCTTGGTTTCGCCTTTGTAATCAAGAAGGATGTAGTCAGCCAAGTTACCAGCCATACCTAGACGAACCAGATCTTGGTTGTGTAAACGACCATTCACCGACTCTGCGTCAGTTTTGGTTTCTTCGTTAGGGTAAGCGGCGTTACCAAAGCCTTGGTTAAAGCGAAGTGGGTGCTTACCTTCAGAATCTAAACCGCCATCAAACGGGCTTCCGCCACGAACTGCGTCACGCAGACGATCAGAGAAAGTACCGATTTCTGTCCCCGCCATGTTGACTTGTGTCGCCTGATCGAAGCGAGCGTTTTGCGCGACTTCACCAAAGTCCCAACCTTCGCCGTAGAACAAGGTATTCGGGTCAATTTCACGGACTTTTTCAAGTGCGTAAACCATCACATCTTTCGGCTGGTGGCCCATAAGGTCAAAACGGAAACCATCGACTTTATAGTCATCCGCCCATACCATCAATGAGTCAACCATTAGTTTACCCATCATCAAGTTCTCGGTTGCGGTGTTATCACAACAGGTTGAGTTTTCGACTCCGCCAGTGTTGACGTTTAGGCGGTGGTAGTACCCAGGGACAATCTTATCCAGTACTGATTTTTCGTTCACACCAGATGCATTTGTGTGGTTGTACACGACGTCCATGACCAGTTTCAGATCCATTTTATGCGTCGCTTGAACCATTTCGCGGAACTCTAGAATACGCTTAGACCCGTTAGGATCGGTCGCATAACTGCCTTCTGGCACGGTGTAGTGGTAAGGGTCGTAACCCCAGTTGAAGCTGTCTAGCATGCGAAGATCGTTCATCAACGCTTGTGCTTTGCCCGTTGTTGGGTCGTAGCTATTTAATACCTCTTCAATCACTTTGCCGTCATCTTCGGTCTCACAAATGGAGGCTTCTGGCTTGATGCCACAAAGTTTACCCACGGTGTCGGTGATATCGACTCGCTGGTCAGAGTCTTCATCCACGGTTGCAATATCAAATGCAGGCAAGATATGTAGCGTTGTTAGGCCAGCATCTTTTAAAGCTTGCAAGTGAGATACAGACTCACGCTCAGGTTCTGTAAGCGCCAGATATTTGCCATCAAGACTTGGTGTGCCTTTGCTGTCGTTAAAGCTGAAATCACGAATGTGTGACTCGTAAAGGACGTGGTCTTCGTCTTTTTTAACCGTTGGGCGTGCGTAGTTTTTCCAATCTTGAGGCATTAAGCTTGGATCATCTAAATCAACCACTTGCGAGTATCGTGAGTTCTTAGACAAGCTCATTGAATATGGGTCTGTTACCAAACGCGTTTCAACGACGCCAGTTGTTGGGTGGTATACCTTAACTTGGTAGCGATAGTATTTGTTGACAACGTTGCTTTGTGCCTCAGAAACCCAGATACCTGTTGCTGGGTCTTCCGTCATGGCAACGGTCGCTTCTTCTGCTAAGTTTTCATCGTAGATTATCAGATCAACATCTTGGGCAGTTGGTGCCCATAGTTTGAAGGTTGCGGCACCGCCTTCCACAATCGCACCGAGTTCTTGACCGATCGCGTTACCTGTCTTGGAATCGGCAAACACCGCATCCAAAACGCCCGGTTTTTGCACTTCAGTTGCAGAAATGACGTCACCATTTGCGTTGTAAGCCACCATAACGATTTGTGACTTCAGGATCGTACGCAAGGTTGCGTCATCGACATCGATACCCGCAGCTTGAAGGCTAGCAAGGTGACGGAAGCGTGATTTTAGTCCATCAGATAGCTCACCAGCTTTTGTCAGCTCAACCGCAGTACCGCCAGAGATTTGCTTGTCTTCATCCATTTTGATGTCATTGCTAAGGCTGTAGAACAGCTTCATGGAATCCGCACTGGTCGCCGCTTCCCATGCAATGGTGTTGGCGTCTAACCAATGGGCTTTTTGACCATCAATATCAACAGGGCGCTCTTCTATTGGCTCGTAGTAAAGTTCACTGCTGCCGTGGAAGCCAAACAAACCTTTCGATTCGCCGATTTTCGTCAACTCTACTTTTGAGTTTGCGCTGCCGAACGCTTTCTCATCACCTTTGTGCAGAATGAAGTTCATGCATTCGTGTGGGTCAGAGGCGTCTGGGTTTATTTTCAGTACGTAGTAAGCACCGTAGGTGTCGTTGATGCCATCGAATGGGTGTGGCGCAGACCAATCCGTTCCTGTTCCCGGAATGCCCATTGCGTCTAAATCTGTGCTGGTACAGCCCTCACCGTTCCATAGGTGCAAGCCCCAACCTTCGTAGTCGCTTGCTGTTGAAGCTGATGCTACGTCACGTTTGTAATAAATGACGACTTCGTTCTCTCCCGCAGGGTACAAGCCTGAGCCAGGGTTCGTCGTATCTTCGTTCGTGCTATCACTACCACAACCGCTGATTACCGCGACGGAAATCAAAGGCAGTACGGTTTTGGCAATTGTTGATAATTTAAATGTCTTATTGTCCACGTTTACAAATCCATTGTTATTGAATTGATATTGAGCTGCGCGCTGCCTTCGCTGACTCAATCATCAAGAAGGTTTTGCACACGCTAGAAAGGCAGATGCCAAAAAAGGAAATGTTCAACTAGATGCTAATACACTGAATCATCAGCAAAATGTGAGAGCAGGCTGTTAAGTTTTTTACA
>NZ_JAWOVM010000101.1:0-13130 GCF_033339895.1 Vibrio sp. 1751 | reverse complement strand
AATGCAGCACGTTGACGAATTTCGTGTTCAAGCACGTCGAGGTATTCATCCGCTTTGTGCGAGTGGCGTGTAATGACTTTATTACATCCACAGTAGTAACAAAGCTTGTGACAGAACGGAATGTGTACGTACAGCGATAATGGGCGTTCTGGGTATTGAGTGCATGCCATATCATAATCAGAAATGGTGAACGCTTCATGAAACTCCAGCGCCGTTGGGTACGACGTATAACGAGGCCCGGAATAGTTGTACTTATCCAATACCGCTTGATCCCAGACGATTTGCTGTTTCGATTCAGTGTGTTGATTCGACATGGTGGTACTTTCCGTTAAATGCTAGGGCAACGAAAGCCGTCACCCGATATTCAGAGCCGCTATTTTGCCATACGACGATGACAAGCGTGGCAACGCCGACTGGCTTTTTAAGTATAAAACTAAAGAAGTGCTAGCGTGATCACGATACCCCCATTAGCCATAAGGAGACTATTGGGGGTCGCGCTTAAATCATCTGAATATTGATTTGATTATTCAGTGGCTGGACGTTTTTCTGCAACACTTTGAGCTCCTCAATAATCGCATCAGTGAGGCGGCTTTCCGCTTTATGACGCGTCAAGTTCTGTTGCATACGCTCTTTCTTGGCAAGTTGTTGGCGTTCTTCGCCACGCGCCATATCTTTCACGATGTGGTAAAGCTCAGAAATCGCAGGGTACGTTTTATCGAAATCAACGCGGTCTTCACCTTGTACATAATCCATGATGTTATACACACGGATACTGATTTCAGATAAATCGCACTGGCCTTGAATGCCCGCCTGACACAAGGTATGCACATTCTCAAAAATGTTGGCGTTACGTTTGTCTATCGCCAATTTTTGATGCTTCAGCTGCAATTCCTTTTGCTTTTTCAATTGAAGCAGAAGGTAACCTGCATAAGAAGCGAGTGCGATGATAATCACAACACCAGCAATAGCTAATAAGGTTACATTCATAGCTTAATTATCCTTTATAGTCGTCGAAATTAATGTCGTCGAAATCTGCCAGCAAGTCATCATCGTTGCGCGTGCTTTTCTCAGCAGGTGCAGTGAAGTCTTCCTCTTCTTCAGGTTCCAACAAACCTAGTTGGTCCATTAGTTTCTCAATGCGATCGAGTTTCTCATCGACGAATTTCTGTAGACCTGTGCCCAGGTTTTCACCCGCTTCAATACGGTCTAGCAACACGTTCAATTGCGCGTCATTTTCTAGCATCTCTAGTTCTTGCTCTGCCGACAAACGACGCTCTTGCTTCGTCATTTTCTTCGCAGGTTCAACAATCAGAGGTATTTTCTTTTTGCTGCCTAAGCGCGGGTCGCGATTTTGTGCAGCAGCTTGCTTTTTCTGCTCGTTAACTTCTGAGTTACGGTTACCCGTTTTCAGACCTTTACGCTTTTTAGCACGCTTGCGTAAGCGGCCTTCCACATCAGATTCTGTACGGTTACGAGTTACAACAAACTCAGGCGCACCAGCGGCACCCGGCTTTCTAGATTTTTTACTACGGCTCATTACTGGGGTTTCCTCAGTAAAATTACATCATTACCAATAAATTCGAGTTCGAGCTTATCCCGCTCTGCTAGGAACTGGAACGTGTCACGACTAAAGAACACTACGTGAGTGAGATCGTTCTTATAATGCCATGATTTGAAAGCCTCCACGTCGATGACCATTTTCGTCATCAGGCCTATCCAGCCCCCTGGCTTAACTAAATTCAACCATTGCTTCCACACCAAATCTGGGTGGTAGAGGTGCTCTATCACCTCTGTTGCTGTCATGAAGTCGTACGTTTTTTCTAAAACCGACGTATCAGGGTAGTAATAGAGATCGTACAACGCCATGTTGTGCCCCGCCTCTTCCAGCATCAAGGAGAGCGTTGGGCCAGGACCACAACCAAAGTCGATACCATTTGATTGTGGAGAAATTCGCTCTGTGATCGGGTCAGCAATACGCGACAAAAAGCGTCGGTAACCCAAATCATCGGGGTTGTTCTCATGCAAATCATAGTGAGCTTTTTCGCTTTCCGCATCCAAACGTTGGTCTGGATTTACGAATACCAAGCTGCACTGCTCACATTGAAGATATTCACGACGCTTATCTTCAAAATAATGGTGAGTGCGCTGATTTTGGCATAAAGGACAGGTATGCATGCTGACTTCCTCAAACAGGGATGCGAAACATACCAGAAAGTGAACTCGGATTGGAGTGTTGTTGAGTATTTTTTCAGCAATTTTTATTAAAAAACTTTGTTTACAACCTATAAAGCTAAAGTAAGTGCTGTAATCTCAATTTAAGTTACGACTGAGCAAGTCAACGGATATAAAAAAAGCGACAGTCAGACTGTCGCTTTCTAAGTGCCATCAATTGGCGAAACTGTGTTGCACACATTTGGTGCACCAATGATCCCTTTGTTTTTAGAGCTTTCCCTGCCAAAAAGAGTTGTTTTTCATCTTCCTGATGAGTTTTGGCTATCCGTTTACTTCCTGTCTACTGAGCAACTTCCTGTGCCTGATCCGTTTCACTGTCTTAACCGTCAGACGAGATGACCATCCTTATCTGATAGGCTCCCTACCTATCTAAATCCCTTTCTAAATCACCAAGCATCCGAGCTACATCCTTGGAGACCTAAACCGTAGTCTTAAATCCTTACATTCACCCCCTGTGAACGACTTCTACTTTACGCCATCCCGTTATGCTCACAAGTAATGGGTTGAAAAAAAATCCGCCTATTTTTCTAAAAAATCAAAATTATCATTTAATCAAAAACTTAAAAACACTAACAAGAAAAAGCCAACATCAAGTATGGCAAATGTCTCACAAACTGCCGAGCCAACTATCGCTTTCGCATCCAAACTCGACTGTGATATCTGTCACGAACAAAAATGCCCTAGTGGATTCACTAGGGCATTTTTGTACAAGTTGCTCGAACGATGTAGGGACATCTACCCAACCAGCTCAAGATGCAGGATCTTGAGCGATTTAGGTATATTAGTGCAGACCGCCAACGTATTTAGACAGCACTTCGATATCTTCGTCTGTCATTTTCTTCGCGATGTCGCGCATCATGGCATTCATATCATTACCACGGTCGCCATCACGGAATTTTTCTAGCTGAGCTTTGATGTAGTCAGCATGCTGACCAGAAATTTTCGGGAAACCTGAAAGCTCAGTACCATTGCCACGAGGACCATGACATGCAATACATGCGGTTAGGCCACGCTCGGCATCACCAGCGGTATAAAGCGTTTTGCCTTTTGCTACTACATCTTCAGGTGTTGAGTTTTCTGAAACTGGTAGCGAAGCGTAGTAAGCAGATAGGTCTGCGATATCTTCATCGCTCAGTGGCATTGCCATACCACTCATTACAGGATCGTAACGACCTTGTTTACCACCACTTGTCATGCCTAGCTTAAGTTCTTTTAACTGCTTCTCAAGATACTTAGCGTGTTGGCCTGCGAGTTTCGGGTACGTTGTTATTGCACTGTTGCCATCTGCTCCGTGACAGGCGACACAGGTTTGTGATTTTGCTTTACCAGCCTCAATATTACCTTGGGCCCATACTGAGCAACTGGCTAAAAGACTCAAAATTAGCGCTAATTTATTCATGACATTCCATTATAATTATCAAGCTTCCAGTACCACGGAATGTGAACATACCGCGTACACTCATGGTACAATAGGCGACCTTATGCCGAGCACGGTTATTTTACACATTTTCACAAAAAAGTAATCAATCGACTACACAAAGTCGAGATGGAGTTAACAGTGAGCGTAAAAATTCATTACCAAAATACGCATTTCATCACCAGCGCACCCGATATTCGTCACCTGCCGGAAGACGAAGGTGTCGAAATTGCGTTTGCAGGACGCTCAAACGCTGGTAAATCGAGTGCACTTAACCGTCTAACTAATCAAAAAAGCTTAGCCAAGACATCAAAGACACCTGGTCGTACGCAATTAATCAACCTTTTCAAAGTAGAAGAAGGTTGTCACATTGTCGATCTACCTGGATACGGTTTTGCTCAAGTACCGGTAGAGATGAAAAACAAATGGCAGAAATCTTTGGGTGAATACCTACAGAAACGCGAGTGCCTAAAAGGCTTAGTGGTTCTAATGGACATTCGTCATCCAATGAAAGATCTCGACCAACAAATGATTTTCTGGGCCATCGATAGCCACATTCCTGTGCAAGTTTTGCTAACCAAAGCAGATAAACTAAAAAGTGGTGCACGCAAACAAACTCTACTGAAAGTTCGTAAGCAAGTAGAAACTTTCGGTGGTGACGTTTCTGTTGATGTGTTCTCTTCACTGAAAGGATTAGGTGTCGATCAGCTACGTGCAAAACTGGATACCTGGTTTGCACCAGCACTAGCACACCTGATAGAAGAAGACGAACAAGAGATACCTGCGAGCGATGAAGAATAATTAACAATATTTGTTAAATTTCTTCGACACGGCCCTGCCATTTGGTGGGGCTTTTGTTTATCTGAACTAAATAACAGGCAATAAAAATCCCCGCCTTCCTGGCAGGGATAACGGGAGAGAAAAATTGGTAATTATTGTTATGTGACGAAGCATTGCTGAACTGAGATTCGATTTCAATAGGTTAAAAAGCGCTCTTGTTTCCTGTGTATCACCAAACATTCACTCCAAAAACACCCAATAGCGTTACAATTCAGACAGTTAAGCCAAGCAAATCTTCAAAAAGATGTAACTTAGTTTCTTTCAAGAAAAAATAATAGTGTGACTGACGTAAATTTACAGGATGAATAACGCAATAAATTTGAAGGAAAAATCGAGATTTTGCAGTGACTTAGAAAGGTCAAAAAAGAAGGTTTTTGAAGGCTAACTTTAAGCTGCTGATCCAAAAGAATAATTTTCTTTCGCCCAATAAAAAACGCCCCAGTCAAAAACTGACTGGGGCGGCTGAATCAGCCTAATCCAATAACGTGAAACAAAAGGTCTGAAAGATAGAACATCTTACCTCTGTACCCTACGAGTATTAATGTACAACAATTGGTCAGAATTGCAAAGAATTTTTGTAGTTTTTTTTCATGAAATTTTTATTAAGCAACATCAAAGTTAACTTTGCGCTAGCTTTTTTAATCTCAAAAAAAAGCCAGCGTTTGTGCGCTGGCTCATAATTAATTGGTTATTTTGGTCTAAAAGTGACTAATGAGCTTGATCCCAGTTATCACCGTGACCTGCTTCTGCAACCAACGGTACTTTTAGCTCTGCTGCAGATTCCATCAATTTCTGTACTTTACTTTCAATTTCGGACAATGATGACTCTTCAACTTCAAAGACCAATTCATCGTGTACTTGCATTAATAACTTCACACGACCATTGCCTTCTTCCTGAATCCACTGATCAACCAACAGCATCGCTTTCTTAATGATGTCCGCAGCCGTACCTTGCATTGGTGCGTTGATTGCCGCACGTTCAGCAGCTTTACGACGCATCCCGTTGCGCGATTTGATTTCTGGTAAATGCAAACGTCGACCAAAAATCGTTTCAACATACCCTTTATCTGCTGCCGTGCTGCGTGTGTCTTCCATGTACTGCATCACGCCTGGGTAACGTTCAAAGTATGTATCCATGTACGCTTGAGCCTCACCACGAGGAATGCCTAATTGCTTCGCCAAACCAAACGCACTCATGCCGTAAATAAGACCGAAATTAACCGCTTTCGCACGACGACGTTGCTCACTTGAAACGTCTTCAATAGAAACACCCATGATTTCTGCTGCGGTTGCCGCGTGGATATCTTTGCCATCACGGAATGCATCCAACAACGCTTGGTCGCCAGAAAGGTGCGCCATGATGCGTAGTTCGATTTGCGAGTAGTCGACCGCTAAGATTTTATGCCCAGATGGCGCGACAAACGCTTGACGAATACGACGGCCGGCTTCGTTACGAATTGGAATATTCTGTAAGTTCGGATCAGTAGAAGATAGACGACCCGTTGCGGTCACTGCTTGGTGGTAAGAAGTATGCACACGACCCGTTGATGGGTTGATCATCTTCGGCAGTTTGTCCGTGTAAGTTGATTTTAGCTTCGCCAGACCACGGTATTCCAAAATCAGTTTTGGTAGTGGGTAGTCTAGCGCGAGTTCTTGCAGAACTTCTTCATTCGTCGATGGTGTGCCTGATGGCGTTTTCTTCACAACCGGTAAACCCATTTTTTCAAATAGGATGGCTTGTAATTGCTTTGGCGAGTTCATGTTAAACTCTTGCTCTGCAATTTCGTACGCTTTCTTTTCAAGCTCATCAAGGCGAGCGGTAATCTCGACCGACTGCGCACTCAGCTTCATTTCATCGATAAAGACCCCAGTGCGTTCAATGCGCGAAAGAACTGGCACCAACGGCATTTCAATCTCTTCGTAAACTGTCTTCAGGCTTTCATCCTGCTCGATATTAGCAAACAAGCGATTGTGCAGACGAAGGGTCACATCCGCATCTTCTGCCGCGTATGGCGATGCTTGTTCCAGTTCGATTTGGTTAAACGTAAGCTGATTTTTGCCTTTACCTGCAATTTGCTCAAAAGAAATGCAGCTGTGCTGTAGGAAGCGAAGCGCCAAGCTGTCCATATCGTGTTTACCGCCGACACTGTTGTAGATATACGATTCCAACATCGTGTCGTGCTTGATACCTTTTAGCTCAATGTCGTAACGAGCGAGTACAGACGCATCATACTTTAAGTTTTGACCGACTTTTGCTTTCGCTGCATCTTCAAGAATTGGCTTCAGCTGTTCTAGTACCCAATCACGATCAAGCTGTTCAGGCGCATCTAAATAGTCATGTGCAACTGGCACATAAGCCGCAATACCTTCATCGACAGCGAATGACAAACCAACTAGATTCGCTAGCATGTAATCTAGGTTATCGGTCTCCGTATCAAATGCAAACAGCTCAGCCGTTTGAAGTTTATCTAGCCAAGCATTGAAGGTTTCTTTATCCAGAATTGTTTCATATTGGCTGCGATCGATTGTTACCGCAGAAGTTTCCATCTCGGCTTGAGAAGAAGAAGCTTGTGAAGATCCTGCAAGCTCTACGGCCTCCACAGATCCAGAACCGCCTTCAAGTAGTTCATTCAACCAAGATTTAAACGTCAGTTGGCCATACAGCTTCACTAATTCGTCTTTATTTGGTTCCGCTTTCATCAATGATTCTGGCGTTTCCTCAAGCTCAACATCCAATTTGATGGTCGCGAGCTCATACGAAAGCATGGCATTTTCTTTGTTGTCGATGAGCTTTTTCGCCATGGTTTTAGAACCACGGAAACCAAGCCCTGCAATATCATCGAGGTTTTCATACAACTTCGTCAGACCACCAATACCTTGCAGTAGTGCGGTCGCTGTTTTATCACCGACACCCGGTACACCAGGAATGTTATCTACTTTATCGCCCATCAGTGCTAAGTAGTCGATGATCAACTCAGGTGGAATGCCAAACTTTTCAACCACACCTTCACGATCCATTACGACGTTCGTCATGGTGTTGATCAAGGTAATGTTATCATCCACTAGCTGCGCCATGTCTTTATCACCAGTACTGATCAATACAGGCATGCCCTTTTGTGATGCTTGGTATGCTAACGTACCGATGACGTCATCCGCCTCGACGCCAGGAACACAGATCAGCGGCAAACCCATTGCAC
The DNA here is from genome assembly GCF_033339895.1 of Vibrio sp. 1751. Taxonomy (NCBI): domain Bacteria; kingdom Pseudomonadati; phylum Pseudomonadota; class Gammaproteobacteria; order Vibrionales; family Vibrionaceae; genus Vibrio; species Vibrio sp. 1751. Next base: position 5,444 of record NZ_JAWOVM010000101.1, on the reverse strand, counting down.
GAATAACATTGTGTAATGGTTCAATTTGACAACGCAGGTCATCCGGCATTGGCGGACGATTCGCTTTGTATTCTGCATACATATCATCACGAAAGGTTTTTCCCTTTGCATCGAAAACCACCGCGATGCGCTCAGACGCAAACTGACGCATCATGCTGCGTAACATGTTCACGACGCCGTAAACGGCATTAGTTGGAATTTCACCATTGCTCATGGTGCCCGGGTAGGCGTGAAAAGCGCGATATAGGTAAGAAGAGCCGTCGATAAGGATCAACGGATTTTCAGGAATACTTGCCATAATTGTCTGTATCCAATTCAGTACTTGAGAGATCTGCCTAGGATGCCATGACTGCTGATCTGAATCTATCTTGTTCGCTCGATCTAGGTCGCGTAAATTTTTCCGACTTTATTCAAGAAAACACCACCCCTGTGGATAACTCTGTTTATAGAAATTATCCACTGGTTATCCAATAACAAAAAACACAAGAAAACACCAACTCAACCTATTGATTTATAATAATAAATTCGCATGACGGCGAGAAGATCAACGATCCTAAAATGATCATCGCATGTGGAAAAGATATTAATAGTGACGTCAAATAGAAATCGTAGAAAAGAAAAAAGCGACCCGAATGGGGTCGCCTAGCAGAAGTGGTAAAGCAAATTCTGTAAATAGAGCAGCTTAACCAAGAAGCTATAAATTACACTGGAAGCAATGTGAGCAATGTCGTGTCAAAAAGAATTCGTGCAAGTTCTCGGAAAAATGTTTCATCACTTCTCAACTTTCAGTTAATTAACTTCTGTTAATAAGTCACTCAACGTCCTTGTGAACTTTCCTCATTCCCTAAGACAGGATTAATAATAATGATTCTCATTTCGTAGTCAACAGTTAAATGAGAAAAAATCTCATTTATTTTCACATTGCTTTAATGAAATGCACTCTAGATTCTCGAAGATTTACTTTTTCTTCAAACTTTTCAATGATATAGCCATTTCTCAATAACAAGCGAAGCATAGCCGGAAACTGGTTTCGAGATTTCACTTTTAATGTGTTGTAGCCTTGTTCTGCCACCCAATCCTCTTGAGCTTCCAAAAGCAGTTGTGCCACGCCTTCATTTCGAGCTTCAGGGACAACACCACCTAACCAGCTATAGAAAACACTATCCTCTAATTCGTAACCTATTTTGAAGCCGACAATCGTGCCATTTTTTTCTGCAACGAGGATTAAACTGTTTTTCTCTTCTAAACGTTGAGTCATGGAGTCTACCGTTTCTCCTTTCGAAAACTCGGTAACACGCGCCACAACTTGAAGTGCTTCTTCCAATGTGCCTTCACGAATCAGCATTGTCATTGTTCTCTTCTCCAAAATAAAAATACCCAAGCACCTTGGATTGTTACTGTTGTAATCCGCCTGAGGTTACTTGGGTATATACAGACGAACAACTCTTGTTGGTCTGGTATTTCTCACTGAGCGATAATTACTCTTCTGTCGCTTCCGGAGTACGATTTAGGTGTTGAGCAGTTTGTGCATTCTCTTCTGCCAACCACTCAGCAACGTCTTTCGCAAAGTACGTTAAGATGCCATCTGCACCTGCACGTTTGAAGCACAATAGTGATTCCATCACAATTTCACGCTCTTTGAGCCAGCCATTCATGATCGCCGCTTTATGCATCGCGTACTCGCCAGAGACTTGATAAGCAAATGTCGGTACTTGAAGTTCAGTTTTTACTCGGCGAACTACATCTAAGTATGGCATACCAGGTTTAACCATCACCATGTCCGCACCTTCATTGATGTCTAGCGCCACTTCGTGAATCGCTTCATCAATGTTTGCTGGGTCCATTTGGTAGTTTTTCTTGTTGCCGCCTTTTAGATTTGAAGAAGAGCCAACCGCATCACGGAATGGTCCGTAGTAGTTCGATGCGTACTTAGCCGAGTAAGCCATGATTTGAGTATGAATGTAGCCCGCGTTTTCTAATGCTTCGCGGATCTTACCAATTCGGCCATCCATCATGTCTGAAGGCGCGACTACGTCAGCACCCGCTTCTGCATGAGACAAAGCCTGCTTAACCAATACTTCTGTGGTTTCATCATTCATTACGTAGCCATCTTCATCGATGATGCCGTCTTGGCCATGTGTCGTGAATGGGTCGAGTGCCACGTCTGTGATTACACCAATTTGAGGAATGTGTTCTTTAAGCGCTCGTACTGCTCGCTGAACCAAACCTTCTGGGTTGTAGGCTTCAGTAGCACATAAGCTTTTAGCGTCTTGGTTTACGACAGGGAAAAGCGCGATTGCTGGAACGCCTAGATTTGCAAGGTATTGTGCTTCTTCTAGCATTAAATCAATCGACAAACGCTCTACACCCGGCATGGACTCCACGCTCTCACGACGATCTTTACCCATAAGAATGAACATTGGGTAAATCAGATCATTAACAGAAAGTTGGTTCTCAGCCATCAAACGACGACTAAAATCGTGCTTACGTAAACGACGCATACGGCGTGCAGGGAATGGACCTTGAATTGATACAGACACCATTTTCTCCTTGTCTGGACGGTTATGATGATCAAATCATCTGGTGAACAAAATCATATCACTCTTGATGCATGTTGCGAGTGACAATCTGGAAAAAGGTAATGAAAAAAACTGAAAATGACCCAGCACTCACACTCAAGTATACTTCGAATACGAAACCAACCATGAAGCACAGAGAGTAACGATGATCGATACCCACGCGCACATCTATGCCAGCGAATTTGATAACGACCGCGATGAAGTAGTACAACGCGCCTTAACGCAAGGCATTAATAAAATCCTGTTGCCAAACATCGATCTGGACTCAATTGAGCCCATGCTAAAAACCGAAGCGGCGTATCCAGACGTGTGCCACTCAATGATGGGGCTGCACCCTTGCTATGTGGATAACAACGTTGAGCAAACGTTGGAGATCATCCGCGGCTGGTTTGAGAAACACAAGTTTATTGCGGTGGGCGAAATCGGTATCGACCTATATTGGGATAAAACCTATCGTGCTGAGCAAGAAATAGCGTTCGTAGCTCAACTTAACTGGGCAAAAGAGATGGATTTACCGGTCGTTATCCACACTCGTGATTCGATTGAAGAAACACTCACTTTGCTACGACAAGAGCAAGATGGTCGTCTGCGTGGTGTATTCCACTGTTTTGGAGGCAGCTTAGAAGAAGCACAAGCAATCAATGAGCTAGGCTTCCACTTAGGCTTAGGTGGCGTATCGACCTTTAAGAATGGCGGGATGGATAAAGTCATTCCACATTTGGATATGCAGTGGGTCATTTTAGAAACCGACTGTCCATATTTAGCGCCTGTGCCACACCGTGGTAAACGTAATGAACCAGCCTACACTTCTCTCGTTGCACAACGTGTTGCCGACTTGCGTGATGTCGACATCGCAACCATCGATGCCATAACGACTGAGAATGCCAAAAAGCTGTTTAATATTTAATTCACGAGAATTGAAAAAAGCGACGAAATCAACGTCGCTTTTTTATCACCTAAACTATTGAATGAACGATTCAACCCGTTGAAATAGTAGAACAATCCATACAAAATTATTGATAAACATAATAATTAACTAGCAACTCTACTTACTTCTCATATCGTCACTTTACTTCGTCCGCTTTGCAAAACTGTCGACAACTCGACACATTATTTTTCTATACTGATTTACGCCCATTAATTAGCACAAATGTAAAACAGCATGAATATGGAAGTTGAAGTGTGCACACATGGTGCTTACTTACAACGCGTACCGCGCAGTTTTTTTCAAAAGCTGCTGGGCATCAAGGAAGTATACGTATGCACAAAATGTGGTTACGTCATGAAAGTTAAGTAATTAGCCCAAGAAAAAACCAACCGCAAAAAAAAAAGCGGCTCAATTGAGCCGCTTTTCACATCTAGATTAGCCTTATTCTTCGGTTTCCGCTTCTACTTCTTCGCTTCGACGAGTATAAAAACGCGCGAAGAACAAACCGACTTCAAACAGTAAACACATCGGAATAGCGAGTAAGGTTTGCGAGATCATGTCTGGTGGCGTTAACACCATACCTACGACAAACGCAGCCACTATAATATAAGGACGTTTCTGTCTTAAATCTTCTGGTGTAGTGGCCCCAGTCCAACACAACAAAATAATCGCAACAGGCACCTCGAATGCGATACCAAACGCCATAAATAGCGCCAGCACAAAGTCGAGATAACTCGAGATATCAGTTGCAAACTCTACTCCACCAAGAGAGATGGCGGTAAAGAAGCCAAACACCAATGGAAATACCACGAAGTAGGCAAATGCCACTCCACAGTAGAACAATAGCGAACTAGAGAACAGCAATGGCATGATCAATCGACGTTCATGCTTGTACAAACCTGGCGCTACAAATGCCCACACTTGATACAAGATAAACGGCACCGCAATAAATACCGAAGCAATTAACGTCAGCTTAAGTGGCGTAAAAAAAGGTGACGCTACATCCGTAGCAATCATGGTCGCGCCTTCAGGTAGACGTTCTACTAAAGGTGCGGAAACAAACTCGTAAATGTGGTTAGAGAAATAAATTAGTCCGACAAACACGACCAACACTGCGAGGATTGAGCGCAGTAGTCGGTTGCGAAGCTCCAACAAATGACTAATTAAAGGTTGTGTCTGCTCGACGGTAGACATGGCAAACCTCTTATTAAAAACCAGATCAAAAAGGAGCTACCAATCACTAGTAGCTCCTCCTAATGAGACTATTCGGCTTTCTTATCTGCCGCTGTAACCTTGCTCTCTTGCGCTTTCACGGCCTCTTCGACTGCTGGCTCTGTTTTTACAGGCTCAGTCTCTGAATCGGTGTTCTTTGCGTAAGGACGATTTACAGATTGCGCTGCCTTCTTCAACTCTTCAACTGAAGATTTCAACTCAGGGGACAAATCATCCATCCCCATTTGTTCTGCTTTGCGCAAGTTTTCTTGCAGCTCTTGGACTTTCAGCTCGTGTGACAATTCGTCTTTGACGCTATTTGCCATACTCTTAGCGGCACCGATAAAGCGAGACACGCTGCGAATAGCATGAGGCAAACGCTCCGGCCCAAGAACGACCAGACCAACAACAGATATTAATACCAGTTCCCAAAAACCGATATCAAACACGTTTTACGCCTGCTCTTTGTCTTTTTTCGTTTCAGGAGCAGCTTCTTTTTTCTGCTGCTCTTCTAGACTTTTTGGTTCGAAGTCTGCGTCTTTGTCATTTTTCGCAGGTTCATCTTCGCTCATCGCTTTTTTGAAGCCCTTAACGGCACCACCCAGATCGCCACCGATACCGCGTAGTTTCTTTGTTCCGAATAGCAATACAACAATTACAGCAATGATTAGAAGTTGCCAAACACTGATACCACCCATTCTCTTTACCTCGGGTCTTTAAACAAA
>NZ_JAWOVM010000100.1:0-13130 GCF_033339895.1 Vibrio sp. 1751 | reverse complement strand
ACTTGGTCACGCATCATATTGCGCGCCTGATAATTACGAACTCCCTCCCAACATGAAACCTTTTGGGTTCGAAGCGTGTCAATAGAAAAGGTATCTGGTTCAGTTTTAAATAACCAATATGCCATAATGCCATCCGATGCCGATTGAGTAACAATAATGAGGAAGATATAACATGAAGGCTTTGAAAAACCCAGTGGCGCTTGCCACCCTGCTGGTTCTGCAAGCATGTAGTTCACAGCCGCCACAATCTGGTGCTGCTGACCTAACCTCTCCACCAGCAACCTTAGATAAGCCTGAAACCATTCAACCTCAAACTTTTATGCTGCGCGGAAAAGTGATCGTCGGTCACGAGAGCCAATACATCATGCCTTGTGGCAGCGACAAGCAATATTGGTTGCAACTATCACCACAGCAAATGCAACGAGCAATTCAGTTAAATAACGAGCCTTACCAGACTATGTATGGCGAGGTTATCGGCCACCTCAACCCACCGGGCATCGATGGGTTTTCTGCTGATTTCGATGCTAACTTTGTCGTGGAACAAGTGAACTTCCTCACAACGGAAAATCCAGACCGTTGTCAGCAACCAAACAAACCAACTCGCGTGTTTGGTAATGAGCCTTCTTGGTCGGCAAGCTTTGAGGCTAATGGACTAACATTCCAGCAAATCGGCAAACAAACCACAAAATTAGCGATTAACAGCAGTCAGCTTCAACCTCGCCAGCGCACTTATCAACTGCAAGGTGGTGAGCTTCGCTTAACAGAAAACCTCTGCTCAGACACAATGAGCGATTCTTTGTATGGCTGGAAAGCAACACTAAAACATGATGGCGAGACGTATCAAGGTTGTGGTATGGCTGCAAACGTCGATGCAACGCTTGGCTGGGCTAATACCTATGTCGCGACCTCAACTCAATCACAAGGTTTTGAAGTACAAATGACCTTAAACCCAGACCACAGCGCCACAACAAAATACCGTTACGCCAATGGACAAGCACCATTAATCGAGCGTGGTTACTGGCAACAGTTAAGTCCGTCTCAGGTTCAAGTTGTCATGACGCATCATCAACAGCAAAGACTGATGTCAGAGCGACTGTTTACTCGAGAAGGCAATCAGCTCAAAGCGACCAAAGAAAAAGTCGGTAACTTAGTATACCCAATCGCCGATGGTGGTTTAGTCCTTTATCCTGCCACCGTTCGTGATGAAGGCATCATGCAACCAGCCGAAAAACGCACCAACAACCCCATCGGTAGTGCTGACGTACCTTCTAGTGCAGAGTTTGATTCAAAAGTAGATGCCGCGGTGCGCAACTACTTCTTTATCCATCAAACCACCCCCAACAATAACCAATACCGTTGGCTAACTTACGACCTCAACAGCGATGGTAACGAAGAGCTATTGGTACAGTTGGATTGGTGTGGTTCCGGAGGCTGTACATTGCTGATATTTGAACATCACGAAAAGGAATGGCGATTTAATAGCCGCATTACACTAGTGCAAAGCCCGATTATGCTCGGCCAACAAACCTCTCATGGTTGGCGAGATCTGATTTTTAATGTCAGCGGTGGCGGAGCTAAAGCGGCTCAACACGTGATGCAATACACTGGGGTTAGCTACCCACTCAACCCAAGCATGGCGCCAACGGCAACGCCGAACCAAGTCAGTGGTGTGCGTCTGTTCTCTGATGGGATAAGCCCGGTGCGCGAAGGAGTTCGTCTGTAATGCCACAACCGTGTCCAACCTGCGGTTTTCAATTCAATTGTATGTGCTCGCTAATGCCGAAACTTAACAGTGAGCACAACATCCTGCTGTTAATGCATCCGAATGAACTGAAGCGTGATACTAATACCGGCCAGCTACTAGAGCAGTGCCAACTCAACATTGATCGAGTAATCTGGGATCGCAAACAGCCACCAGCAGAATTGCTCACTCTATTAGCTGATCCGTCGCGGTATCCGGTGTTGCTCTTCCCCTGTGAAGAAAGTATCACACTCGAACATGTGGTACTCCAAAGCCAGCAACAAACCAAAACTCCGCTGTTTATTATTTTAGATGCCACCTGGCAAGAGGCGCGCAAGATGATCAATAAGAGCCGTTGGTTAGAAGGTATCCCTACTATGGGATTGTCTGCGTCGGCGGACTCACAATATCAGCTGCGACGCAACCAACAACAAGGTAATTTGTGTACGTTTGAAGTCGCTGCACATTTGCTCGGGCAACTTGGAGAACAAAACAACCAACAACAAATGCAGCGCTTTTTTGCCCATTACCTCGCTCTGTTCCAAGCTGAAAAGAGTGGACACGCTCTTAAGCGTTAACCATTAAGCTCAGTAGAAGAACCAAACAAAAAACGCAGCCTACGCTGCGTTTTTTACGACAAGAAGTTTCACGTGAAACATCATTAAAACAGTCGAGTCGGCTCGCCAAGATAGTAACCCTGCAAATAATCCACCCCCATGTCTTGTGCAATGGTACACACCTCCTGATTGTGGACGAACTCCGCCACCGTCTCCGCGTTAAACACCTGGCACAAACGCACCAACTGGGAAGCGATCTTGCGCTGTTTTAAGTCTTTATCAATATCACGAATCAAGCTGCCATCGAGCTTTATGACTTCTGGCTCCAACTTTAGGATTTCATCGATATTCGAATAACCGGACCCAAAGTCATCAACAATGATACGCGCCCCTAAGCTTCTAAAATGACTGCACACTTCTATCATTCGGCCGTAGTCTTTGATCTGCTCAGATTCCAGCACTTCTAAACCAATTCGCCTTGGGTCATTTAGCTGGCTAATTTCATGCTCTAAAAGCATTAAAGTTTTATCACTGAGCAAATCTTGCGGCGATAAGTTTATAGAAAAGTCACCTTGCTTATCTCGCATATAATGCAACGTAGAATGAATCATGTGCCGACTTAGTCGAGTGTAAAGATGCGTATCAGAGATAATTGGCAGAAAACGCCCTGGCGCAATCACCGTTCCATCGGCTTCCAGAATACGAACCAAACATTCTTGGCTTGCCAATTTGTGGCTACCCGCATGCACAATGGGTTGGCTATAAGTGATGATGTTCTGTTTGAGAATGGCTCTACTAACGCAACTTAGCCATCCAAGTTGCTCTTTACGCACATCCTCACTGACTTCAATATCTTTCGCATTACAGATATGGGTATTACTGCGTACACCGGAGCGCCTCGCTTCGATGCCTTTGAGTAAGAGCTCATCTACTGAAGCGGATGGAAAATCTCGACGACTCACTAAGCCGCCGCATAGCGAGATAGAAAGATAATCTATTTCACGTAGGCCAATTGGCTCAAAATTAGTTTGTTCTACCGCGTCAGCAAAACGCGCAAAGTGCTGTTTGATGGTCTCGCTGCTTTGATCAGCTTTAAATATGAACGCCCATTCACCAACCCCAATACTATAAAGCTGCAAAGCCGTTGGCATGCCGAAACGCTTTCGTAGTCGATTCGTAAAGTGCATTGAGAGATCTTTGAGTAATTGATCTCCCACTCGGTAGCCGTATTTTTCGTTGATATGACTAAAGTTAAGTAGCTTTAGAGTCAACAAATGCTCATCCAAATCGATGTTACTCAGCCGCTCTTGCAATGCGACCCGGTTTTGTAATCCCGTGCGACTGTCGCGTCGATAGCTTTCTTGTAACTTGCGCGTTTGGCGATCGAGTTGATATCCCATATGCGCGTTCATATGGTTGAGATCGCCGATCGCATTTCGAATCAAGCTAAACAGCGGTGAAATAGAGGAGCTAACGGGCGACTTAGGCAAGTTCAATGTTTGCACTTCGTCTCCCTCTCGCATCGCTAAATACGTCAGGCTGTGATGAAGAATTTCGGGCTGACCAATACCACCATGCAGCTCCCCCATACAGTAACTACCAAACGTCGTCGCAATATCTTTGAATGCTTGGACTTCGTCGCTGCTGTCAATAAAGTCTAACCGTGACGCGCAGTTAAAAATCATCACGACTTCAGGTTGGTGCATGGCTAACTCAACCACACCATGCCGCACTTGCTCGAGCGTTAACGAGGGATGGTTATAGCAAAATTGCACTTCGTCACCAAGACACCAGGGCCTGTCGAAGCTCATACTGCCATCAGCGTGTAGCTCCGTTACCGTACAAACTTCCTTTCGCCCTAAGCTTTCTCGATATAAAGGAAAGCTGAGCAGTTGACTCAGCGTCACGTCATGGCCATCCGCCAAGTAACGCTTGTATACGTCCAGCGCTTTCTTCTCACCTAAACAATACAAGCGCGTTCCTTTTGCATGAGTGACTTTGTGTGGCATGCCAATCGGGTTCCATTCCGAATACGCATCAGTCCATAGCTTCAAAGTATCACTGTGCAAAGCTACGGCAACCACGGCATTATCGTAAACTCGGTTTTGATATAGCACCCAGCAGCCATCGTCAATACTCTGCGCCAACCCTCCAGAAATCACTACTTCTTCACTGGCGAAGGTTTGAAACAAGGGATAGTCACGTCGTTCAATTTGCACAGCAAAGCTGAGGATCACCTGTGAATTATGCTGCATTAGAAGAGAGCGCTTGAGCTCCCCGCCATCAATGTCAGGGGAGTAAGAGTATGTTTGTACCGCAGAAGTCAGCGTGGTTTGCTCAAATTCAATCACACTCACTAGGCAACCAGAGGTAAATATCTCCCCTTCCAGAATCACATTACGCGTACTATGCCCCATAACATGAGCATTCGGCAGCGACGACAAAACGGCGTCTGCAAGTGTGGTCGTAATTTCGCGCGATTGCGTCGACAATATTTGTACTAAATATTGTTTATCTGAGGAAGTCGGAAAAGTGACTAAAAAGTCATTCAGTTGACTGACATCGTGAACCAGTTTTGAAAAAGCTCGCATGGACCTACCACTGCCGTAACACTATCTTCACCACGACGTGTGGCGTTACTATTTTTATTTAATAGAGAATAATTTACGTGGCTTTGCGCTGCTTTTCTAGACACAAAATGAGATTAGAATGGATTAATGCGAAAGCAATTAAAAAAGTGTGAGTAACGGCTGCAAACTATTGATTTCAATATCAGGTAAAGTACGTGTTTTTGAATGGTTAATGACATTTTTATTCATATCATTAAACCAACAGGCTGCAAAACCAGCCAACTTTGCACCATGCACATCCGTGGTTAGATGATCACCGACATGCAGAATATTCTCCGCAGGAATATCCAAGAATCGCTTCGCTTTAGTAAACATATCGGTTGCGGGTTTCGCCAATCCATCTGGTCCTGCTTTAAGTACCTGTTGGAAATAAGGCGTAAGACCGATGCGGTCTAAATCCACATTACCGTTGGTGATTGCCACCAACGGGATGTGCTGCGCGAGTTCCTCCAATACATCGAGGCTTTGCTGCGGCACTTCAAAACGGTTACGCCAGTCCAACGCAACGTCTACTGCGGCTTTCGCGGCGGCATGTGCTGCGTCTTCGTCGTAGCCTACTTGGGAGAAGGCTTGCTGAAGTTGCACTAAACGCCATAAAGTGACATCGCTCTTCAGCTCGGGTTGTTGCTGCACAACACGCTGCTTGAGAGCAAACCAATCCGCTTTGTTCATATGAGCAACCGCTGGATGATGGTGCTTGAGCCAAGATAGCAACTCACGCTCCATGCGAACTATCACAGGATAGTTGTCATAGAGGGTATCATCTAGGTCAAAGGTCATTGCCTTAATAGGCTCGATACGGCGATAAAATTTCATACTTCGGCTCACTCCCCGTTCTTTTTACGTGCGCGTGGGTGGGCTTGGTCGTAGGCTTGCGCCAAATGTTGGAAATCCAAGTGCGTGTAGATTTGGGTCGTCGAAATATTCTCGTGCCCTAAAAGCTCCTGCACCGCACGTAAGTTATTGCTTGATTCGAGCATATGTGTCGCAAATGAGTGACGCAATTTATGCGGACTAATATGGCTTGCGACAGACTGTTTCTGCCCCCATTCAGCCATGCGCTTTTGCACGCTACGATGCGAAATACGCGTTCCAAGCTTAGATACAAACAAGGCGGGCTCACCTGGAGCGGCTAAATCACCACGAACGCGTAACCACTTCCCGACCCACTCGGTTGCCATCCCAGAGAACGGCACTTTACGTTCTTTATCGCCTTTACCAATAACACGAAGCTCACCACTACGCAGTTGTACGTCACGTACATCCACACCCACCAGTTCAGCCAAACGTAAGCCGGCGCCATACATCAGCTCCATCATGGCGCGATCGCGCACAGCCAACGGGTCGTCCTCGTTGACTTCAAGTAATTGGCTCACTTCGTCAACATCGAGGTTTTTGGGCAACGGGCGTTTTTTGCGAGGTGCTGAAACCCCTTTGGCTGGGTTAGCAGAAATCTCGCCACGCAGAATAAGGAAATCGAAAAAGCTACGCAGCGATGAGAGTCGCGTTGCCAAACTGCTGGCTTTCATGCCTTCTCGCATGCCCTTACCTGCTAATTGGCGCACCCAACCAGCATCCACTTGAGACCAATCTTTGAGCCCCATTTCAGCTAGGTGCTGCGCCATTGTTTCTAGCTGCTGTTTGTAATTGCGCTGAGTATGTAGGCTAAGCCCCTTTTCGCTTCGTAAGAATTCATAGAAGCGCTCAAGAGGCTTTTGCAGACTATTTGGCAGAGGAGTGTTGGGAGTTGTCGTCATCGTAACTTTGCCATACCAGTGTTTGAGCGAGATGTGCCACTACTAATGATAGGTGACGCAAAAACAAGGTATCCATATCTGGCTGAAAATGGCCGCCATCTTCACTAGAAAAAGCAAGCACGCCCAGAGTTTGCTGTTTCACGAGCGGCAGTACCACATAGGACCCCATTTCCGGCACTTCCATGTTGCCAAACAAAGCTTCACGATCCACTTTGCGAAGACGTCCTAAGTACGCATCTTTGCCATTTAAGTGTGTGGTCGCAAAGCGTTGATAACTTTCCTTACTCAATTGAATCGATGCGTCGCATTGACTAAACAATCGAACAAACGCACGTAAGCCCAATGTTTTGGCTTTCTCTTCGATAGAATGAATGACTTGTTTAAAGTCACTACACTTTAGAATCTGCCCCTGCAAATCCATAAATTCGTAAAAGGTGCGATCATTGTTCGCCGCAAGCGACATTAGTGTAGTGATCTCTTCCTCTAACTCTTCAATGCGCTGACGTTGGCGATTCATTTGGATGTGTACCAAAGATACCGCGCCTAAGTCTGAGTGTGGGAAAGATAAACGATCCACAAGCTCCGGACGTTGCACAAAAAAGTCTGGATGATCTTTGAGGTACTCTGCCACTACTTCAGCCGTTAAGGCATCTGCTTCTACTTGAGACAAAGCGTTTCCTTTTTCTTCAACTAGCAAGACAATTGACCATCAAATACATGCGTTGTAGGTCCGGTCATAAACAACGGCTTGCCAGGGCCTTGCCATGCAATTCGCAATTCACCACCAGGTAGAGAAACCTTAACGTTTTCATCCAACAAGCCCTGCAGAATCCCAACCGCGACTGCCGCGCATGCACCACTACCACAAGCTTGTGTCTCTCCTGCGCCTCGCTCGTAAACTCGAAGACGAATATGGTCACGACTCATCACCTGCATAAAGCCAGCGTTGACGCGCTCTGGGAAACGCTCATGCGACTCGAGCAGCGGACCGAGAGTTTCCACTTCTGCCGTATCCACATCGTCGACCACGGTCACTACGTGCGGGTTACCCATGCTCACAGCACCACAAAACAAGGTATTGTCGCCTGCTCGCATGATGTAAGTTTTCTCTTTTTGCTTCGCTTTGAAAGGAATTTTGTTCGGTTCAAACTCTGGTACGCCCATGTTGACCGTCACTTCCCCATCATCTTCGATGTTGAGAATCATCTTTCCTTTCTTGGTGCTCACGCTGATGCTGTATTTATTGGTCAGCCCCTTCAAGCGAACAAAGCGGGCAAAACAGCGTGCACCGTTACCACACTGTTCAACTTCACTACCATCGGCATTAAAAATCCGATAATGGAAGTCGGTTTCAGGGTCGTAAGGGGCCTCTACCACAAGCAATTGGTCAAAACCAACGCCAGTATGACGATCCGCCAAGCGGCGGATCAGGTCTTGCGAGAAAAACACGTTCTGGGTAATACAGTCGACGACCATGAAGTCGTTGCCCAAACCGTGCATTTTGGAAAAGTGGAAATGCATTTGTTGTGTGTTACTCCGGTAGAATCTGTTCCAGCTGCCACAAACTGGTCAGCTCCTCACGCTGGCGAACTAAGTGGCTTTGTTTACCGTCCACCATCACTTCTGCCGCTCGGGTACGAGTATTGTAGTTCGAAGACATCACAAAACCATAGGCACCTGCTGAACGAACCGCGAGTAGATCACCTTCTTGCAAAACGAGTGCGCGATCTTTACCCAAGAAGTCGCCGGTTTCACAAATAGGACCAACCAAGTCGTAAGTCTGAGCTTCACCCTTTCGCGGTGAAACTGGCACAATATCTTGCCATGCTTGGTATAGCGCAGGACGCATCAAGTCGTTCATTGCAGCGTCGATAATCGCAAAGTTTTTATGCTCAGTATGTTTTAAAAACTCAACACGCGTTAGCAAGATACCTGCGTTCGCAGCAATTGCACGGCCTGGCTCAAAGATCAGCTCCAAGTCTTGGTGATTTTCAAGACGACCAAGTAACGCTTTGGCGTAATCAGAAGGCTGAGGTGGTAATTCATCACGATAGACCACACCCAAACCGCCGCCGACATCAAGGTGACGAATGTTAATGCCTTGCGCTTTTAAATCATCAATCAGGGCTAATAAACGGTCTGTCGCGTCGATAAATGGGTCTATATTGGTCAGCTGAGAACCAATGTGGCAGTCGATGCCTTGCACATTCAAGTTCGGCAGGCTTTGCGCGAATTTATAAACATCTGGCGCACGATCAAACGCAATGCCGAATTTATTGTCGCGAAGACCAGTCGAAATGTAAGGGTGTGTTTTCGCGTCGACATCTGGATTGATACGCAGAGAAATTGGCGCAATCACACCAAGCTCACCCGCAACCTTGTTCAAACGTTCTAGCTCTGGCTCAGATTCAACGTTGAAACATTTGATACCTAGCTCAAGAGCGCGCTTCATCTCTGCCGATGTTTTACCAACACCAGAGAAAACGACTTTTTTCGGATCACCGCCTGCGGCAATCACACGCTCAAGTTCACCACCCGACACGATATCAAAACCCGATCCCAAACGCGCTAGCGTGTTCAATACGCCTAAGTTTGAGTTGGCTTTCACCGCGTAGCAAACCAGGTGAGGATGCTGACCCACAGCACTATCAAACGCCTTCCAATGGCGCTCTAGCGTGGCTCGAGAATATACGTAAAGAGGAGTGCCATATTGCTCTGCAAGAGCTTGAAGTGGGACGTCTTCGGCCCAAAGCTGGCCATCATCCTGATAGTTGAAGTAATCCAAAATTCGCTTCCCTTATTTTATTCGACTGCTGAACCCTAATTTCACCCTAAGGTGCGGTTATTTATTGTGATTGCTCATTCTGTTGAGTGTCATCTGGAATGTATAGTGAGCCAGACTGACCACACCCCGCTAAGGTCGCGGCAACCATCACAAACAACACAGTAACTAATTTTTTCATTTCGCATATCGTGATTATTGAATCAATGCCCCCTATAATCGCACCACACTCAGGAAAAGCAATAGGATAGACGGATGAACGATACTGAATTTCATCAACTGGTGGATGCGCAGATGCAAATCATCGAAGAATCCATCGATGATTCAGGCGCAGACATTGATTACGAAGTCACTGGCAACGTAATGACATTGGAATTTGAAGACCGCAGCCAAATCATCATTAATCGCCAAGAGCCGATGCATGAGATCTGGCTAGCGTCCAAATCTGGTGGTTTCCACTTCAAGCTTATTGAAGGTAAATGGACCTGCTCAAAAACGGGTATGGAGCTATTTGAAATGGTGAAGAAAGAGTGTGAAAAGCACGCAAGCGAAGCCATTGATTGGGCATAATTCTGGTCAATCGTCACCAAAACAAAAAGAGCACCGAAGTGCTCTTTTTGTTTATTGATACGGGTTTAATTACGCGTTCACAGTTTTGGTCGGGCGACTCGGTGAACAACCGTCATTACGGTAAGGAATGATATACGCATTCCCCTCTTCAGGGTGAATAATTTGATAGTACTGAGGCAGGTTAAAGTTAATAAACTTCGACGCGACGCGACTATCGTCTTTTACCGACGTGTAGAAGCTGTTTACAGACGAAATCATTTCATCTTTGGAGCCACTAAATTGGTGATACACTTCCACTTGATTTGACTCATCCAAAACATAAATATTGAAGCCATCTTCGTTATCTTCAAAGAAGAACTGCACCAGACCTTCACTGGCAAACCCATCCACCACCTCCGGCATTTGATATTCTTGCTCACGATCGAGCATTAACAGCGGCGAGCCTTTGAGTTTGTTAGTAGAAATGCTGCGGTAGAAATCGATGGAATTTTCTAGCTTCTGCACCGACACACCACGACGTTCAAAGAACAACCCATAAGTCTGGTTACCAAGACGCATCGCTTTAAAGCGGCGGCGTTTCTCTTGCTCTACTGGTTTCAAGCGTAAGTCGATACATTCAGCTAAAAGCTGGTAAACCATATTACGCATCACACCACGCATGTTCTTCGCATAGCAGAACACATCCACTGATTCTGGTGGCAACGCATCTTGGTGCATTTTGCCCAAAATGGTTTTCAGTGCATCCAGCATCGCCGTTTCCCCTTTGAAATGCAGCGTACGCACTTCATGCCAAGAGTTACGGTAAACAAGGTCAACACTGCCGACTAAATTTTTATGTTCTGGACCAAAGCTAAAAATATCGGTGTTCTTAACATCCACTTTCAACGAACGACCAGAAAGTTCAGACGTCGGATCATTTTCGAAGTTGATGAACATCGCAAGCTGGCTTATTTCACAAGGACTCGCTAGCGCCTGCATAGATGGACGACGCTTACGCAAAGCAAAAGTATTTCGTAAGTCACTCACCATTTGGTAAAACTTATCAATATCTAGCTGCGCTTCACGTACCACGGCATGTAAACGAGTCGATTCAGTGATCAAGCCATTGAAGAATGCCCAAGCAACCAACTTACTCAAGTATTCATGATGCTCTAGATATGGTTGCCCCAAAATGCGGTGCGCAATAAGCGGTTGTTTATAGAGGTACCAACCAGACTTGTTTACCCCCCCTTTTTTCACTTCGATAAAGCTCAAGTCAGGCTCGTGCAGATCAGGTGAAATCTGTGGGTTTAGTAACGTTACTTTGCCCGGCAATACTTCAAAAGCCGCGTAGAGTTTACGGGCCAAAATACTGATGTCTTGCGGACTGATAGCAGAAGTGATGTCGTTACGACGCGCAAATTGAATCAAGTTACGGTAGCTTTGCATCAACGCATCCAGCAATGCATGATGTACCACCTTTACTTGTTCAACCTTCCAATTACGGCGGTCATCGAGCTCTGCAACGACACTGGCATCCCAATTCCATTTTGCAATCATATCGCTCAGTGCTTCACGACGCCAAGCTACTGAGCCAATATTCGGCTCACGAGATAGTTTTTCATGGGTTTTGAGATAGAAACAGCGACGCACCAAATCCAAACGTGTATCGTCTTGAATTCGCTCTAGGTAACGGGTTACTTTTTCCAACATTAAGTAGTACGCATCCATGCCATAGAGGTCAGGCTCATGGGCAAAGAAACGACGCTTAGTGTCGATACTTAACAATTGAGTATGCGGGTATTCCCACGAGTAAGCTTCTAGCAAGATGGCTTTTAATACCGATTTGTAGGGAGAGTCGATGCTTTTGTATAACTGCCACAAGTTCGAGCCGAAGTATTCTTCAGCAGGAATGCAGTTCAATTTACCAAAGTCGATCCATTCACTACAGTCGATGTAACCATCACTGCACAGTTGAGAAACGTACTCGTCGTAACACTCTTCCATTTCTGGCGGCACGATTTGCCATAACAAACGCTGTCCGGCAATACGCACCGCACTACGATAGAATTCATCTAGCAAAAGTAAGTGCTGAGATGAACCACAGTTATCACCTGTCATCTCCTCAGAATGATTGCTTCTAAAGCGCTCTTTATCCATTAAGAAAAAGTTCGCTTCCACGCCTTTGCTTTGTGCCCAATCCGTGATGAGTAAGCATTTATTGGTCAATAACTCGCGTTCGTCACAATCCATCTCTGGTGAGATACACACCCAAATATCCAAATCACTGGAAGTACTTTGACCAATCGAGGAGGTACTGCCCATGGTGTATAAACCCAATATAGCGGGCTTTTCTACCGTCTTGAGCGGCTGACCAATGGCAAGTTGAATATCATCTATGAATTGTTGCTGAATGCTATTTAGTTCAAGCCCATGCACACCAAACGGGACATCGGCATCATAATAGCCAGGAATTACAGGATGGTTGTAGTTCAACAAGGCAGGAATCAAGTGGAAGACTTGCTGGCTTTGCGAATCCATAAGCGCCAACGCGCGATCAACTCGCTGCTGATTCAAATTATCTAGTCGCTGGATGATTTTTTGGGTGTAAGCCTGCAAGGGGAATTCCTTGGTTGAACAATCACGAAAATCTGCTGACGTTTTAAACCAAAATGGCTTAAAAACGTGATCAATTTAACACTTTTATTGGTGCGGGTAAAGCTTCACGCCCGCGTATCACTCTGGATACAAAACCATACTTTAGTCACAAAATTAATCGCGCGGTAGTTTCGCTCTTATTACCTATTACTAATAATAGTCCTTAGTCTAATTGAGAATCCAGTCACACTATTTTCATAACGTCATGTAATTCCATTCATAGCCTTCAGAGATAACGAACTAACAGTAAGCATTTCTTGATGAGAATGGTAGGATAAACCCAAATCCAAACAGCATTGAGAAGATCATGACACAATCCACACCGATTCGCATTGCAACTCGAAAAAGCCCTCTTGCTTTATGGCAAGCTTACTTTGTTAAAGACGCCCTTCAAGCCGCTCACCCTGGCTTGGAAGTCGAGTTAGTAACCATGGTGACCAAAGGTGACGTGATTTT
>NZ_JAWOVM010000099.1:0-13322 GCF_033339895.1 Vibrio sp. 1751 | reverse complement strand
ACCTTTAGTCGCTACTACTACGTCACCGATTGAAAACATATTGAATACCTTGTTTGTTTAGATTAAGACACTAAGTCGTTGCGCGGTATTTAATACGATATTAGGCAAAGCACCTAATCGAGTTTTTTATCGTAAAGATTAATTTATATTTGTCGTGAACTCTAAGTTTCCACATTGAAAATCACAGGATATTTTCCAAAAAAAGATGCGCTATTCTTGTGAAATACGGTAATATTTTCTAGCATCAAGTGCGGAGGTATTC
The DNA here is from genome assembly GCF_033339895.1 of Vibrio sp. 1751. Classification (NCBI taxonomy): domain Bacteria; kingdom Pseudomonadati; phylum Pseudomonadota; class Gammaproteobacteria; order Vibrionales; family Vibrionaceae; genus Vibrio; species Vibrio sp. 1751. Next base: position 13,060 of record NZ_JAWOVM010000099.1, on the reverse strand, counting down.
TCCGCCCTCATTGGAGAAAAATGATGAAGAAAGGCCTAAAAATGCGTGCATTAGAGCGTTCTGATTTGCGCTTTATTCATGAACTGAATAACAACCGAAATATCATGGCCTACTGGTTCGAAGAACCTTACGAGTCTTATGACGAGCTCGAAGAACTTTATCGAAAACATATACATGATGACGCTGAAAGGCGTTTTGTCGTCGAAGATGAAGACGGCATCGTAATTGGCTTAGTTGAGCTGATCGAGATTAACTACATTCACCGCAGCGCGGAATTTCAGATAATCATCGCCCCAGAGCATCAAGGCCGAGGTTATGCGACAGAGATGATTAATCGTGCGTTAGATTACTCATTCTCAATTCTTAATCTACGTAAAATCTACTTATTAGTCGCAGTGGATAACGAAGTCGCTATTCACTTATACAAAAAGTGCGGCTTTATCGAAGAAGGTCACCTTGTAGAAGAATACTTTATTAACGGCGCTTACAGCGATGTTAAGCGCATGTATATATTAAAACACCAGTACCAGAAAAAGATCGAAGAAAACAACTCAATTCACTAGTTCATTCTATCAAAGTAAAAACGCAGCTATTTGGGCTGCGTTTTTATTTATTCAAATTGATATTGATATGATAATACGATGCGCTTGTCTGCTTCATCCAAATAGGTGTTGTTGTCCATGCCAAACGTCATTACGTTAAAAGAGTGGCGTTTGCTCACGAGGTAACCAAGACCAATACCACCAAAGAAGCCTTTGTAGTTCTCTCCTTCACTGTTTTCTGAGCCGTAAGTGCCTGCTGCAAAGCTGATTAACGTCAGCTCTTTGGTAAACGATTTCAGCGCAAATGCACCAACGTAACCGCTACTGCCTGAAGAGCTCATCATATTGAAGCCATTCTCTGCACTTGGCGTACCCGTAAAGTTAGGCTCGCTACAGAGACTACTTTCTGCACCGTCACAAACAGGAACATCACCAGTGTTGTACGTATAGCCTGCCATTGGGAAAATTTGGAAGCCTGCTGGCTCAATCCCGAAATAACTTAGCGGCATAAAGGTACCAACGCTGTAGTTGGTTTGATCCGCGCCGTTTACGTATTCATTTTTACCGAAGTTGAAGTTCACGATACCGACCGGAAACAACCACGAGCCACCAATACGCCACTCGCTCGCATCATCATTGATACGCAGGTTGATTTTGCGCGCTTGGTCAAGCGCAAGTGAGCCCGAGAATGAGATGTTTTGATCATCAAAATCGTAGTTGTTTGCGTACGACGCGCCAAATTTCGTGATGACTTTTGTTGGGTCATCCGCCAACTTGTTTTTATTGTCTTTTACTCGATGCTCGGCACCATGAGCCAGCGTACTGACCAACAAAGTTATACACACTAACGCTAGTTTATTTTTCATTTTTCAGTCCTTTGAGATGTTGAATACCCGCACTTAGCTGCGCAGATATTTTTTTGAATCATCACTCACTGGATGTGACAAAAGCGCCCTAACTACCTTAGATGGCGTGACAGCATCCAGTGCAGGTAGTTAGGGTAGAATGGCCTGTAAGGAAGGCGTTTTAGCGATTAGGAATGATTAGTTTTTCCAGTTGTAGCTCATGCTCATGAAGTACAGTGCAGGCTCATCAAAGCCCGCTTGGAAGCGTGGCGTTTCTGACGATTCCATCAAGATCGCTTCAAACGCGAAACCAATTGAGTTTTCTGAATCCAATTTGTAATCAATGCCTGTACCAATGCGGTACGCCTTGCCAGTAGGAACGGTAATGTCACCGTTTGATTGGCTTTCATACATGCTGGTATCGAATGCAAAACCTGCATTCCACATCATTTTTTCATTCAGTTTGTACTGAGTACCCAATGCGATTTGGTAAGTGTCTTGTGTCTCTACGCCCAGCGTGGTTGTGTATTCGCTCCAGTCTTGCCAGTTCACGTTCCACATCACCGCTAGGTCATCATTCACTTCATGGTAAGCACTGAAGATCAGTTGTTGTGGAGCAATGGAGTTACTATTGTCGAATTCAAATTCGGTTTCAGAAGAGTAAGACAGGCCAAGACGCGTACCTGGTGTTGCCTCATAAAGCACACCTACTCGGCCGTTAACCTGTGTGTCTTGGTCTTCGTCATTGAAGTTCAAGGCTCCCTTCGTTTCTACTTCATACATACCGTACTGAATGCCAAGCGCCGCACCCACAGACCAGTGATCATTGATGCGGTAAGAAGCGGAAGGTTGAATGGTCAAGGCTTGCGTCGTTGCTGTAGGAATATCTAAATGATTATTCAAAAGACCTTCGTACTCGAGGCCAAGGCCGTAATTGCCATACAGACCAATACCCAGCGTCCATTTGTCGTTCACTTGTTGGCTGTAAAATGCCGACGCCATAGGAACAAAACCAATCACGTTGCCCGCATCGCCAGTCATCGTGTCTAGTTGCGCGTCACCGTAAAGGCCAATCAGGTTACCAGAGAAAGATTTACCAGAAATATTCGCCAGACCAGCCGGGTTTGCTGCCATTACTGAGGCATCTTGCGCACGAGCCGCCATACCAGCGGATGCCAAACCAATATCCGATGCTGTTGTTTCGTAAAGGTATAACCCACCCGCTTGCGCAGCAGCACAAGTCAGTAGAGAACTCGCTACGACGATTTTTGAAAGATTTTTCATGTTAAAACCTATTATTGTTAGGGGAACCCACGCTGCGACGGTGGTTGTATATCAATGAAAGGCATTGGCCAATCGCACACAGCGTGGGGGTGTTGTGGAGTCAGTCAGTTGAAATCAGCGTTATTGCTCGCTCACCTCAAGTTCAGTGGGTTTCTTTCGCTTAAACTTCTCGCGCAGAGATTGCATCATCACGAAGAACACTGGCGTCAGTAACGTGCCAACAAACGTAGAGAGAATCATGCCGCCGAATACCGCAAAGCCCAGTGAGTGACGAGATGCCGCACCGGCACCCGATGCAATCACCAACGGGAATACCCCCCAGATGAAGGCGAATGCGGTCATCTGTACTGCTCGGAAACGGATTCGAGCAGCTTCTTTGGCAGCATCAATGATGGATAAGCCCTTTTCTTCTCGCAGAACTTTGGCAAATTCCACGATAAGAATCGCCACTTTGGCGGACATACCGATCAAGATGACCACACCAATCTGCACATACAAATCGAACGGTTGTCCCACCAGCAGTAGCGTACCCATTGCGCCGAGAATCGCGACTGGAACCGCCATCATTACCGCAGCAGGAATGGTCCAACTTTCGTACTGAGCCACCAAGAACAAGTAGGTGAACAGCAAAGACAATGCGAACGCGATTGGTGCCATGTTGCCTGCTTTCATCTCTTGGTAAGTCATGCCTGACCACTCGTACGAGTAACCACTTGGCAAAGATTCCGCAGCCAGTTTTTCAATGGCTTTTACAACATCACCCGAGCTGTAACCTGGCGCTGGCGCACCGTTCACGGTTGCAGAACTGAACATGTTGTAGTTCGACAAGGTATCTGGGCCGAAGATCGGCTTCACTTTCACTAGCGTTGCCAGTGACACCATTTTTCCAGAGCTTGAGCGAACAAACAGATGGTTGATGTCGTCGATATTGTCACGGTATTGCTCTTCTGCTTGCACTTTCACTTGGTACGAACGACCAAACAAGTTGAAGTCAGAAATGTAGGCGCCGCCCAACTGTGCTTGCAGTGTGCTGAAGATTTCATTCAACGGTACGCCCATCGAAATCGCTTTATCGCGATCAATATCGATGTAACGTTGCGGAATATTCGCACGGAAAATCGAGAACGCATGTGCAACTTCAGGCAGTTGGTTGATTTGGGCAACAAAATCAGCGGTTGTTTTTGCCAACTCTTGTGGAGAACGGCCCAAGTTGTCCTGCAGCACAAGGTTGAAACCATCCACCGCACCCATACCTTTGATTGCCGGCGTCGCGAAAACGAACGAAGCGGCATCTGGCGTTGAGTTCAGCATTTGGTTAACTTTATTCATCAATGCGCGTTGGTGTAGCTCAGGGTCTTTACGTTTGCTCCAGTTATCCAGTTTGATGATCAACATGCCCGAGTTTGGAATCGACGCCATGTTAATTACCGAGAAGCCCGCAACCGAAACCACGTTCTCCACACCTTCCATCTGTTTTAGCTCATCAACGTACTTCTTCATTAATGGTGCAGTACGCTGCAATGCTGCTGCGTCTGGCAAACGCATTTCGACCATGAACACGCCTTTATCTTCGTTCGGTACGAAAGAAGAAGGTACGGTCATGAACGCAAATGCCAGCACCGCAATAAGCGCGCCATAAACACCGATACTCAGCACAATACGACGGCTCAAGAAGCCAACTAAACCTTGGTATTTGCGCGTTATTGCTTCAAAACCTCGGTTAAACGCACACAAAGGCGCAATAGGTTGCGAGTGAGTAGATTTCAACATCAACGCACAAAGCGCTGGCGTTAACGTCAATGCGTTGATCGCAGAGATCAGCACCGATACACAGATGGTGACCGCGAACTGGTTGAACATTCGACCAGAAATACCCGGCAATAGCGCAACCGGTACGAATACAGCCAACAAAATAAGCGTTGTTGCCAATACTGGCCCCGTCACTTCTTTCATAGCTTGGATCGTGGCCGGAATCGGGTCTAAATGCTCTTCATGGATAACCCGTTCCACGTTCTCTACCACGATGATCGCATCGTCCACCACGATACCGATGGCGAGGATCAAGCCAAACAACGAGATCGTGTTAATGGTCATGCCCATCACGCCCATGATTGCGAACGTCGCAATGATGGAAACCGGAATCGCTAAGGTTGGAATGATGGTCGCTCGCCAGTTCTGCAAGAAAACGTACACAACGAAGGTGACAAGAAGTACCGCAATCACCAGCGTCTCATACACTTCATCAATCGACGTCTCTACGTATTCGGTAGAGTCATAAGCGATGTCGTAAACCAAATCATCTGGGAACGATTTCTCGTACTCTTTCATGGCCTCTTTCACGCGTTCCATCACGTCTAGCGCGTTCGCTGTCGGCAACTGGTACAATGCCAGAACGGCGGCTGGTTCGTTATTCATACGACCATCAGCTTCGTAACCTTGTGCGCCAACTTCCACACGAGCCACATCTTTCAAGCGAATCAAAGAACCTTTCTTGCTCGCGCGGATGATGATGTTCTCAAACTCTTTCGCAGAAGTAAGGCGGCCTTTGGTTTGCAAAACATATTGATATTGCTGATCACCCGGAGCTGGCATACCACCGATCTTACCCGCCGCCACTTGGATGTTTTGCGTTTTAATTGCGCCAATAACATCGCTAGCAGAAAGCTTCAAGGTGGCCAGTTTATTTGGGTTCAACCAAATACGCATTGAGTAGTCTTTCTTACCAAGCAGCGTAATGTCACTCATACCTTCGATACGTTTTAGACGCTCAACGATATTGAGATCCGCGTAGTTAGAAAGGTAGATACTGTCGTGAGACTGTTTCGGAGAACGCAGTGTGATAACGCCCAGCATGTCGGAAGATTTCTTCTTAACCGTCACACCGATTTGGTTTACTTCTTGTGGTAGAGATGACGTCGCCTGTGCCACCAAGTTGTTCACACGAACCTGCGCCATATCGCCATCTGCGCCCACTCGGAAGTAGATACGCAGTGTGTATGAGCCATCGTTACCAATCACAGAAGACATGTAAATCATGTCTTCAACGCCGTTGACTTTGGCTTCTATCGGTTGTGCTACCGTCTTTTTAACCACGTCCGCGTTTGCACCCGGATACATGGTGCTCACCGTAATTACCGTTGGAGAGATTTGAGGATACTCAGAAATTGGCAAGACTTTCAGGGCGATCATACCCATCAATGTCATCGCCAGTGAGATCACCAAAGCAAACTTCGGCCGGTGAATGAAAAATTTACTTAACATCAGTACTCACTCAGCCTTGTTCACTCTGTAGCTCAACGTCTTTCACCGTTGCACCCGGACGCACTTTTTGTAGACCATTGACGATGACTTTTTCGTTAGCCGCCAAACCAGTCAGTACAGCACGTTTCACACCGTAGGTCTGACCGAGCTCAACGTTACGACGAGACACCACGTGATCATCACCAACCACCATGACGTAGTCACCCGCTTGGTCTTGCTGAACAGCCACCGATGGGATAAGCAAACCATCAATGGTTTTGTTGCGCAGCTTGATGGTCAAGTTGCCATATTCACCCGGCATAAGCGCGTAAGTTGGGTTATCGAATTGTGCTTCTGCTCGAATTGAGCCTGTTTCTAAATCGATCTTGTTGCCAACGGCGTAGATCTTGCCATCCAGCGGATACAATGAACCGTCTGAAAGCGTCAGTGTTAAATCAACATCCAGTTTGTCATCGTTACGATGAGCCACATCAATAGCACTTCTTACGCGGCGGTAGAGCTTCTCATCCACATCAAAGCCAAAGCGAATTGGGTCTATTTGAGTGATCGAAACAAGAGGAACGAGTTGAATTTTCGAAATACGGTCACCTACTCGGAAGTTGCTGAAACCCACACGGCCAGAGAAAGGAGCACGTACAGAGCTAAATTCAAGATCGAGTTTTGATGAAACCAGCGTCGCTTTCGCCTCTTCTACCGAAGCAATCGCTGCGGCTTGCGCGGCAATGGCGTCATCGTATTGCTGCTCACTGATGCTTTTATCTTTGATGAGTTTCTTCACACGTTCTGCATCACGCGTAGTTTGAACGAGTTGTGCTTTTGCTTTTTGCAACGACGCTTTTGCATACGCCAGTGCCGCTTTGTAAGGACGGTCGTCGATTTCAAACAGCAATTGGCCTTTTTCGACCATATCGCCATCTTTAAAATGAATCGCGGTTAATTCGCCACCGACTCGAGGCATAATATCAACGTCATTTACCGCTTCAGTTCGACCGATAAAAGTATGATAAGGAGTGATTTTTGTTTCGGTTAGGGTAACGGTTTCAACAGAGGGTGCTTGGGCAGTTTTCGTTGCGATATCGCCAGTTTTGCATCCTGATAGTAATGCAGAAGATATAGCAATATATACCAACGCAAATTTATATTTGGCTTTCATGATAAACCTACTTTATTTAGAAAGTGCCCTAGCCTAAATATTTAAATATATGGATAAACACACTTTCTATTCTGGAAATAAACGAGGGAGTTAGAATTGGTAGTTAAATTCGATACGGTGATCACCATCACCGAAATTAACGTGATCATTCCAGTTTGCAAAGTAACGAATATTTGCGCGAGGATTAATTTGATAAGACAACGCAAACTCATGAGCCAAGATATTATCTTCACCCGCATAATAAGTATCTTTATATTGACTAGACCCTGACAACGTATGCATATACATTGGGTTGTAGTTAATCCAGATTTTATCGGTTAATTCAATTTTTGAGTACATACCCACAACAGTGAAAGTACCTGGAATTTCATAACCTTTGTCATCACCACTAAAATCATTAGCAATAGTGACACCCGCACCAGCTAAAGGAAATAGCTGCAACATACCAAACTTAGGTAGACCTTGAATAAAGCTATAAGATGCATCTAATTTATCGTTATCAACGTCGTAGTTTACATCTAATTGACGGCCTAGACCTTTTGCGACTTCTACTTGGAAATTACGTAGTCTGAAAGAGTCAATGCTGTCATCAACGTTGGCATATATTGGATCGTCATTGTCGCGAATGCCAAATAGCTCACCACCAATGCCTTTCATTTCAATGATGTTCATCGCCATGGTACCAGGCTGGCTAGATTGGTAAGTTTGACCGATTTTGATGTTCGCGCCTTTATCAGTAATACCAAAGCCAGCTTGGGTGTATACCGCAAGTGGGTCAGACATATCTTGTAGTTCTTCGTTATTGTTTGTCTGCGCATAGGCAGAAGACGCGAGTTGTAGGGCTGCAACCATAATGGCAACAGACGGTTTCACTAAATTCATAAAACTGTATCCATTTTAATGATTATAAAATTATTCACGTCATGAGGTCATCATAAATAGCAAGCAACACACCTCGCTTTGGATAACATAAATTATCAAAGCAAATTCAATAATGACGAAACATTCGACGTTTTAATTAAAATAAAATAAAGCATCGTAAAAGTTCAATCACCGCTACTTATATCTTATATAACTTGAAATTTGGTAATACCAATGAAGAAGGAAATATTAAAACTTATGAAAATTCAATTATCATTAGAACAAATGATTAATTAATTTTACCATATAAATAGAGAGTGCAATGGATTTAGGTGATCGCGATCAATGTTTCATTTCGATCGTACAACACTCTTCAGATTAATTAGAACATTATAATAATTTAAAAAACCTTAGTTTGATTAGCCTAGCATCAGATTAGAATAGTAGGCCTATAATAAATAAAAAGGGAGTCACTCTCTGTGATTCCCTTTTATTATCGAGCGATAAAGCGCCGATGCGTTTCGATAACTAAAACGCAAACAATTCGCACTATTGCAGTTTCTCTATTCCCATATTGAACAGTGCAAAACTATAAATATCTGCATTTGTCTCAATTATTTTACGCGTTGGTGTGCCTGCACCATGTCCTGCATTGGTTTCGATGCGAATTAAGGTCGGATTTGAACCCGCTTGCTTCGATTGCAACTCAGCAGCAAATTTGTATGAGTGAGCAGGAACAACACGGTCATCATGATCACCCGTTGTAATCAATGTTGCTGGATATTCCACCCCCGCTTTTACATTGTGCACTGGCGAATAACCTTTCAGATATTGGAACATCTCTTTACTTTGCTCTGCCGTACCGTAGTCATACGCCCAACCAGCACCTGCGGTAAAAGTATGGTAACGCAGCATATCCAGTACGCCGACTGCTGGCAGCGCCACTTTAAATAGCTCTGGACGTTGCGTCATAACGGCCCCCACTAACAAGCCACCATTCGATCCACCGTTAATGGCTAACTTGTTTGATGACGTTACCTTTTCATCAATTAGGTATTCAGCCGCCGCAATAAAGTCATCAAACACATTTTGCTTTTGCATTTGAATGCCAGCGTTGTGCCATTCTTTGCCATATTCCCCACCACCACGAATGTTCGCTACCGCGTAAACACCACCAAGCTCTAACCAAGCCGCACGTGTCGGGCTAAAAGATGGCGTGAGGCTAATGTTGAAACCGCCATAACCATATAGGATGGTTGGTGCACTGCCGTCCATCGGTGTCCCTTTTTTATAGGTGATGATCATCGGCACTTTTGTTCCGTCTTTTGAGGTGTAAAACACCTGGCGAGATTCATACAAAACAGGGGCAAATGGCGCTTTAGATTTGTAGTACACCTCGCTATCACCATCTTTGATGTTCAGACGATAGGTAGTGCTTGGCATCTTGTAGTTGGTGAAAGAGTAGTAGACTTCGGTTTCTTCTTTTTTCCCCGAGAAACCGTATGCGCTGCCAATATCAGGCAATTTGATTTCTCGGATGAGTTTGCCGTTCATGTCGTATTGCTTCACCATCGAGATCGCATCAACAATATAGCTCGCAAACAAATTGCCACCCGCGGTAGAAACACGTAACACGTTCTTTGTTTCAGGAATCAAATCTTTCCAGTTTTTGGGCTGCGGCTGACTTGCATCCACCGTCACGACGCGTTTGTTCGGCGCATTAAGGTTCGTAACCAAGTACAGTTTCGTGCCTTGGTTGTCTATCACCCAAGTATCAGAACTGGTGTTATCTAAAATGGTTTTCAGCGGGCTATTTGGCTTACTCAGGTCTTTAAAGAACAGTTTGTTGCCCGACGTCGATACGCTGGCTGAGATAAACAAGTAGCGTTCATCTTCCGACGTGTAACCCCCAACGTAGCGATACTTTTCGTCCTTTACACCACCGAAAATTAATTGGTCTTCACTTTGTTTCGTCCCTAGTTTATGAAAGTAGAGCTTGTGTTGGTCTGTCTTCGCGGAAAGTTCACTCCCTTTTGGCTTGTCATAACTTGAGTAATAGAAGCCTTGATTGCCGAGCCAACTGATGCCACTGAACTTAATATCCACCAGCGTTTCACCGACGGGCTTTTTGGTTTCTGTGTCTAACACAATGACTTTGCGCCAATCGCTACCGCCTTCCGAAATGCTGTATGCAACCAAAGATCCATCTCGTGAAAAGCTCACTCCCGCTAACGATGTGGTGCCATCTTCACTAAAAGTATTTGGATCGAGGAAAATTTCTGCTTCACCATCACCTAGCTGCCGATAAAGCACGTCTTGGTTTTGTAACCCGTCATTTTTGTAGAAGTAAGTGAACTTACCCTCTTTGAACGGCTGGCTTTGTTTTTCGTAATCCATGAGCTTAGTAATGCGCTCTTCAATCTGCTCGCGGTAAGGGATTTTCGCCAGATAATCAAACGTCACTGCATTTTGCGCCTTCACCCATTCTGCGGTTTCTGGGCTGAGATCGTCTTCCAACCAGCGATAAGGATCACTCACTTTTGTACCAAAGTAGTCATCGACAACATCCACTTTTTGTGTGGTTGGATACGTGATGGTTTTCGGGGTTACCTGTTCAACCGACGATTGCGCCGCTTCATTTGCATACGCCACAGACAACACACTTCCGAGTGCGAGAGCCGTTGTGAGTGCTAGGGTGTTCTTTTTCATGAAATTCCTTTTTATTTTTCTGTTGTCTTTTTGTGCAATACATCAGAACTCTACTATATATCGACAAAATGAATCTAATTTCATTAAACGAGTTGTGAAAGCCATCCTAACTCCCTCATTTCCTTCCAGTTCTACAAACTAGTAAGTGGAAGTGTAGAACTTGGGAACAATACTGAAGAGCCACGATGGCGTTTACTCTCTTTCGTCTAAGTCAGCTCGATTTGGCGCAAAACCCCAGACTCAGAAGCGAAATCTTGGTCGTGACTAATCAGAACAAATCCACCTTTGTATACATTTAACGCCTGACTAAGCATTATTTTTGACTCGAGGTCGAGATGGTTATCTGGTTCATCAAGCAGCAGCAAAGGCTGAGAATTTTGGTGGCTGACTATCAGCATCGCGAGCTTCATCTTCTCGCCACCGCTCAGTAGGCGCCCCAATCGAAACACAGCATCTCGACGAAAACCGATCCCGGCCAATAAGGTCCTCGCTTCACTTTCCGTCATCTCTTGGCTGCTCTCCATTACGTTCTCAAGTAACGAAAGATTTGGATTCACTGCACCAAAATGTTGGTCGAGATAGTACAAAGGCGTATTCACTTGCAACTCACCACTCTGCAACGATAACTCGCCAAGCAACGTCTTTAACAAGGTTGATTTTCCGCAGCCATTTCTCCCTTTGAGATGGACTTTGTCGTTCGCAAAAATCTGCAACGTGATAGGCGTAGAATTCCCAAAAGGTAATATACCTTCTTGTATCGACAACACTTTTCGCGAACGGTTCGGATTATCTGTAAGATAAAGCTTTTGCGCCTTGAGTTGCTCATGTCGCGATTGCAACGCCTGTTCTTTGGCTTGTAAATGCGCTTGTCTGAGTTGCTCATTCTTATTGCGATTTGAAGCGCTGGCGGTCGCGCTATCCTTTTTTCCATCAAGCAAAATTTTGGGCTGACTGCCGTCTTTGCGCAGTTTGTTCCCTTGCGCGGCGCGTTGGTCTGCTTTTTCGCGATTTTTCTGGGCTTGCTCGGCTAACCGTTTTTTCTGTTTATCGACTTGCGCTAACTGCCTCTCAACCGCTTGCAGTTCAGTGCGTCTTTTCTCGGCGTACACATCGTAATTTCCACCAAAAGCCTGTAAACCTAGGCCCGATAGCTCCCAAATTTCCTCCATCTCTCGCAGCAGCTCACGATCGTGACTGATGAGTAAAATCGCACCGCTGAAATGCGTCATAGACTCTATCAACCATTGTTTCGCCTCGGTATCGAGGTGATTGGATGGTTCATCGAGAATCAAAAGCTCCGTTTCGTTTTCAAACAACTGCCATAACTGCAAACGTGCCAACTGACCACCACTGAGCCGAGCACAAGAGAAGTCAGGGTCTTGCGGCAAGCCCATCGCAGCAACCTGCTGTTTGAGTTTCAGTTCAATATCCCACTGTTCGCCAACCAGTTCGAACCAATGCTCAGAAACATCACCTTGTTCAATCTGCTTCAAAGCATGTAAGGCCGAGTCTGTTCCTAGAAATTGGGCGATCGATTGCTGACCTGAAAGCAGATCAGACGGCTGCTGGCGATACATCATGAAAGAAGAGGGAGCAGTCACAACACCGCTGGCAGGCTGAATTTCTCCCGCTAAAATGGAAGCCAAAAGCGACTTGCCGATGCCATTGCGCCCAACCAAACCAACACGTCGTTTAGTCATGGAACAAGAAATAGACTGGAATAGCGTATCGCCATTATCAAACTGATGGCTAACATTAAAAGCTTGTAAAACTGGCATAATTTGCCTCCTGTATGACAGGGACAACAGCCGTAGCTATGATTTGAAATTGCAACAAAACGCGTGCACAAACGCATTAAGCTCTATGTAAAGCTCGACGATATACGTCAAATCAAAAAGTCGTCTTGTTGCAAAGAAATATCGGAAAGTGAGCTACGCCTACTAACCCTGCAGATCCAAAAAATAAGTAAAAATATGGATGACAGGTTTAGTTCTTCATGTTGGCGTAATCTCCTAGAGAAATGATGCGCAGAGTGTAGCCGCTTTTTTGTTCAAAAAGCAAGCTTTCTAACCAAATGTGAACAAAAAGAAAGTTTCACAGTAAGTTGTTATATCACATTAACTTTTTAACAAGTCTTTGAACAATTTCGAGATCTTAGCAACACAATTTTTATCCAAGCCATACTATGCTTAGGGTAAAGATAATCCACATAAGGGCGTGGTTATGAAATACAAACATATCCTTGTTGCACTCGAACTGTCAGATGAAAGCACCGTGCTTATCGACAGAGCGGTATCAATGGCAAACTATCTCGACTCCGATATCTCCTTTATTCATATTGATGGTACGCACGGAGAAATCTATCGTGAGCTTGTAGACATTAAAGAAAACCCGGATCAAAGGCC
>NZ_JAWOVM010000098.1:0-13469 GCF_033339895.1 Vibrio sp. 1751 | reverse complement strand
CCAGGCTCAAGTCGAATATCTGGCTCAGCATGCGATTTACCTTATTCAAGGTTATGTTTACGCTAAACCAGAGCCCCTGACTAACCTTGCAAGCGCTTAACAGCCATAATGTCAAAACGTACCGTTTTAAAGGTGTCAGTTGCCTAGGTTAGCGCTGATTTCTGCTGATGGGGTTACACTTGAGGATTCCTAACACTCTCATTACTTCTAGAGTGTTAGGAATTAACGTTACTTAGGAGGAGAGTGCGGCTCTTTTCGTTTTGATTGACGTAATGAGCTGAGGTAGTAATGACATTACGATCATTCCTAGCATTAAGCTGTATTGCAGAGGAGTGAACGTTTCCCCCAATAGCAGTAGGCCCGAAACAATGCCTGCGACAGGGTTTGCAATACCACCAAAGGTAAAATCTACGACCGACATCCGCTGTAATAACCATACATACATGCCATACCCTAATGCGGTGTTCAGAATAACTACCCACAGTAACCCTAGAATATTCGTCATGGATACGTCCTGAACGACCGTAGCATATGGCTCTGGATTGTTTATCGCCAGCACACTTGTTGCGCTAGACATAATCACGCCACCCAAAATGAGCTGCCATGTTAGCACTGTCCACCAGTGCATTTTTGTACCTAGTGACTTTGTTACGCTACTTCCTATCACGATGCACATAATGGCGGAGATCATCGCAAGTAAGCCCACGGGTTCGAGAGAAATAGAGCTAGGATCAAATAAGAACCAAGCTAAAGCAATCAAAGTTGCGCCGCTTATCGCTTGAATGCCACTAGGCTGACGTTTGTAGACTGCCCAACCAAACAGCATCGCAAAAACGGGGACCGAAACCATACCAACACCAGAGATGGCAGAAGGAAGCGTCAACGCCATGACAAAAATGAGACCAAAGAAGCAAGCGATGTTGATGGTTCCTAAAACAAGCAGCACTTTCCACTCACTTCTTTTTGGAAACGAGGGCTTTATTGCCAGCAACAAAAGACCCGCAGGCAGTGCCCTTAGAGCGCCAAGTAAAACGGGAGGCCAGTCCGGTAGAGTAAACTGAGTAACAGCGTAAGTCGTCCCCCAAAAAAAGGCAGGAATCATCGCAAGTAAAATGTTCATGTTAAATATCTTTATGTAGAGATAATTAAATGTAACGATATCGGCAAGGTGGCTTTTTGTAAAGTATCTTTATGTTAAAATAAAAAATATATGATGTTTGGAGAGAAATAATGGATGCAATTGATAGAGTGGTAGAGCAGTGGGCTAGGGAGAAGCCAGACCTCGACACTGAACCGATGGCAATAATGGGTCGACTAATGCGAATTGCAAAACACATGGAATCTAGGGTCGCCGAGCTACATAAGAAGTACGATCTGAAAATGGGTGAATTTGATGTGTTAGCGACACTGCGTCGAGCTGGTTCACCATATTGTCTTACTCCCTCAGCGTTAATAGAGTCGATGATGCTCACTTCGGGTGCGATGACTAATCGCTTAGATAAACTAGAGAAGAAAGGGTTTATCACCAGAACCCATAGTAAAGAAGACCGACGTAGCGTCACCGTTGAACTAACAGGGCAAGGCTTAACCTTAATTGACAAGCTAATTTTGGAGCATGTAGACGTTCAGCAATCGTTATTGCATGGTTTAGAAGGCAATGAAAAAGAACAGGTTAACCAGGCGTTAAGATTGCTATTGCCACAATTTGAATGAGAACGCAGAAGGAGGCAGGGGATATGAAAAGCAAAGAACTAGAACAATACTTAAGTACCTTCATGTGTGCAGAAAGCGATTTCCCATTTGGGCCTGAAGCGCTTGTATACAAAATCAAAGGCAAGATGTTTGCCATCATTGCAGAGAGAAACGGTCGGGAGTATGTCAGCGTAAAAGTAAAACCAGAAGATGGAGAAGTCTTAACGTCGCAGTTTACGGATATTATCCCGGGTTATCACTTAAATAAGCGTCATTGGATAACGGTTTATTTTAACGGTGATGTCGAGGATGGGTTGATTCAAGACTTGTGTGAACGTTCTTATGCTCTTGTCGTTGCCAAGCTGCCGAAAGCACAACGAGCGTTGCTTGGTGAGTAATCGGCAACGCACTGGCCTCTGTTGTTTTGTCGCTCGTTGCTCGTAGCCTTTACGGAAAAATTCGCACCTTTTTCATCCTCGGGCTATATAAGAATAAGAAGGTGGAAAAGGGGAATGATATGCGAGCATTATCTGAATGGCTAAAAGAATACGGGGAGAGTCACCAAAACCCTATCAACCAAAAGATTCACACAATCGCAGTTCCAGGTATTTACCTTTCTGTGGTTGGACTTATTTGGTCGATTCCCCAGATTTCATTATTAGGCTTCGAACTTAATTGGGTTTGGGTAGCGGTGATCCCCACTTGGGTTTTCTATTTTCGTTTGTCTCTGAGCGTATTCATGATGATGATCGGCTACACATTAGCGTGCATTGGCCTTATTTGGTCTCTAGAGGTATTGATGTTGCCCGTTCTGCATATTTCTATGCTCTTGTTTGGTGTATTGTGGATATTGCAATTTATCGGTCACAAGATTGAAGGTAAAAAACCGTCGTTTTTTGAGGATTTACAGTTTTTACTCATCGGCCCGATTTGGGTGTTCAGAAAACACTAGCGATAAGCAAAATCACGCATCATCCGAATGACACAAGACATATAACGTTCAGAGATTATGTAGCTCTTACTACAGAATACCTCACCTTCTTATTGCCACGACAAGCATTCACTTTAGATACGCACTATGATTAAAGAGGTGCCAACGCACTTTACGCTATCGAGATACTTAAACTTACGGCAAGTTTACTTTAGGGGGATGAATGTACGACCGACAATATAAATATGCCTATTGGAGAGAAGAGCGTAAAAAAGGCAAATGGCACTATATATTAAAGTCCTTCTTTATGATTTGTTGTGCATTACTGCTTGGTAAAGTCATCGGTTTGTTCATTTTTGGAGAGCTGCATTCTTTAAGCGACATTTGGGAACAACTCCCTGCGGATGTTTTTATTATGATGCTCGTGGGCTTCCCAATTAGTGTCCTTGGTTGGTACCACGAAGAGTCAAAGTTTTTCCGGGCACTGCGACGCAAAGAAAAGCGGTTAAAAGGCAATCAAAACAAACCGAAATAGAGTAACCTTTGTCTCTGTTTGGATTGCCACTTACCTATCTGATCGATTCTATCCCTTCCAGTCGTTTAGCGTTTAGTTACGTGTTGCAAAAAGCCTTCTTAATACAACAGCCCCCAGTGTTGTGGAAATTGGTACTGTAAGAAACATTAAAAAACGAAGTTGAGCATTAGCGTATAAAGGCTCGCACTGTCATCCTTTGGGGCTGATGAAAACGCGCCAGAGCTATTATTGTAGGCGTTGAACCTTTGCCATTCTGCATTCAGGGAAACGTTGTAATCTAGGTCGTATCTCAACCCGAGTAAGAAACTGTCTCCACTTTTTTTATCCCGACTATTAAACTGCTGACCGTAAACAATATAAGGAGTCAGCTTGTTTACATTATAACTTGTTGTCGCGTACCAAGATGAGGAAAGATTGCTGGTCTGTCCTTCTGCCATAATCACAATGTTATCGAGCTCGTATCTTAACCCTAGAGAGAACAGATCGATCGTGTTGTTTTTTTCTGTTTCAACTAGACGGTCAATGATTGTGGTTCCGCCACCGGGAGTGGACTGCTCAATGTTAGAGAGCGTCGTTGTTTGATCATAATCGCCGTGGAGGTAGGAAAAATTCCAACGATAGCTCTCTCCGCTTAGCGTTAAGTTCATCCCTGCAGTATTGTTTGACTCAATTTCCAATTCAGTACGTTCATTGATGGTTACGTCACTATTGTCTTTAAACCCGACAAACGGCATGGCGGTAAGTACGGTTTGCTCATTAAGGTCATGAATCCAGCGTGCAGATAGGCCGTTATAAGCCGTGATACCTAGAATGCTGTCATATACCTCATTCGGTGGGCGGGCTTGGGTAAAAGCGTGGCCGACATAGTTGTACTCAGACATCAAAAACAGTGGCAGTCTTAAGCGTCCTCCTCGTATTTCTATGTTTTTATAGGTATAAGCCAAATACGCCCACTCGAGCTGAGGCGAGCTCCAATGGTCTTGCGGGCGCTTTACGACTTGTGCGGATGCCCGAAATGCCTTGTGAAAATAATCGAGCTGCATGCCGAAAGTGGTATCGCAATCGAAACAAGATTCATCGCCAATAAAGCGGTTAACTAGTACCGTAGTTGGATTATCGGATTTTGCCCACGACGTAGAGCCAAAACCACTTAAAGAAAGTTGTTCTGTTAGTTCAATCGTGGCTGAGCTCGGAAAGGTCGCGATACTCAGCGATAACATGGTTAAATATTTTTTCATATCAATTCTCCGAGCTAACCACACATAAAACATGAGCATTACTAGGGACGCTCGATGTTGGGGCATAACCAATTCTATTCGGCTTCTCTTGCATCCATGCTATGAGGTCATCAATGCTGGAGCGTGCAATCACTTTTGGCGGTCTAGCTTTACCTGAAAAAGACAAGCTTGCCCAATGCGCGTTCATTTGCGCTAAATTTTTGTTGAGAAGATAACGATAGAACTCAGCTCTTTCTGTTGATGTCGCAGGCCAGTCAGAGAGTTCAATTCGCTGGCCTTGTAAAAGTTGCGTCTTCCCTCTGTACAACTTTCGCGCTTTATTGACAGTGAGCGGAGAGAATTCGTCATTAAATGAGAAAACGGCGTAGCTCTCTGCAGCGAGAGCTTGGCAATTTAATGAAAGAAGGGCAATCAGAATAAACAGATAGCGTTTTATGTAACGCAAAGGAAAAGCAACGCGAGAATGATTTCTACTCATAGAATCCACCTACATTGCTTGTTCAATTTGATACAACAGTTTTTCTTTGCGCACAGGCTTTGGTACGTAGGCATCCATTCCTGAATCAAAGCAGCGTTGAATATCATCATCAACGACGCTTGCTGTTAATGCGATAATGGGCGTCTTAGCTAATCCTTTACTCGCTTCATAAGCTCTAATTTGCCTAGAAGCTTCAAACCCATCCATTATGGGCATCATGCAATCCATCAAAATAACATCAAACTTTCCATCTTTTTGGAACATTTCGACTGCAATTTGTCCGTTTTCTGCGACTTCGAATTGATAGCCTGCTTTAGATAGCAATAGAGAAGCCACTTTCTGGTTCACTCTATTGTCTTCGACAAGCAAGATACGTTCGGAGCGAATAGGCGTTACCGTTGCTTCTGGTTGCTCTGAACTCGCAGGTAGTTTATGAGTTGTATCGAGAGTAGTGTTCTCTTGGTGTGGTTCAGCAGGCGTCGTGTTGGAAACACGTAACCCAATTGCCTTATCTAACTTCTCTTTAAGCAACCCTGCTTTAAACGGTTTGGGCACATAGTCATCCATTCCAACGTCAAAGCATTTTTGTATATCGTCATCGACCACACTTGCCGTTAGAGCAATAATCGGAATTCTGAAAGCGCGTTTTTCTTTTACTTCTATTTGACGAATTATTTGGGTGGCTTCAAATCCATCCATTACGGGCATCATGCAGTCCATTAAAATTAGGCTGTATTGATTCTGTTGAAATTTATCAACCGCTTCTTGTCCGTTTACTGCGACATCAAAGTCGAAGCCAGCTTTTGTGACGTGTAGCCCCGCGATTTTTTGATTGACCGTATTGTCATCAACGACCAAAATTTTCGGCAAAGATTTAACATGTTGCGCTGAAATGCTCTCTTGTTGTGCGTGCGAGAAATTTGCCGCACAACTTTCAAGTGCTTTAATTAAGCGCTGCCCTAGTAGTGGCTGAGTGACCAAGGCGCTGATACTACTTCTAAAGTCGAATTGTGGGCTATGAAGGTGCTTGATGAGGCAGACACGAATGTTTCGTTTACAAAGGCTTTCTATCTCATCGATATGCATCGCCGCTGCATTTGGTGATCCTTCTACATGAATAACGATAACGCGCTCGTTATCAATCCACGTTGGCAACGCACTTAAGGTATCTACTGACTGCGTTATATTGATGTTGAAAAAACTTAACTCGTTACGCAGTTTTTGTTCTAGTTGAGTACTGCTGCATACAATCCATATGTCGTTGTGATTCAGAGCGTGATAAGCGTTAAACTCTTGCGTCACAACAGGAGCAGTTAGTTCAAAGAAGAAGCGACTGCCTTTACCTTTCTCGGATTCAAGTTGAATTTCTCCACCCATTAGCTCAACTAATTGCGTGCTAATGGCAAGCCCAAGTCCAGTTCCCCCAAATTGTCGGGTAGTAGAGTTATCCTCTTGGGCAAATGGAGCAAATATTTTCTTTTGCTGCTGGGCATCAATACCAATCCCAGAATCTTTAACGGAAAACTCGATGACCGCTTCACCATTTTTTATTTCGCGGGTGATGACCGATAGCTCTACACTGCCTTGTTCGGTAAATTTTACCGCGTTAGACATGAAGTTCATGACAACTTGGCGTATACGATGGTCATCCAACATTACGTGGTAAGGCGTGTTACGGCTAATGTTGACTTGCACATCGATGCCTTTTTCCTTTGCTTTCGGTGAAATGATAGAAGCAATGTCATAGATAGACTCTCGAACACAAGTTGAATGTGGGCTAATGAGCAACATCCCAGATTCAATTTTTGAGAAGTCTAGAACGTCATTAATTAAACTCAAAAGCAGTTGGGAGGAGGTTTCAATCGTATCGACGTAATCGCGTTGTGTGGCAGTCAGGGAAGTATCGGATAACACTTCAGAGATGCCAATAACGCCATTTAGCGGCGTGCGGATCTCGTGGGACATGTTGGCCAAAAAGCTACTTTTGGCTTTACTCGCCTTAATTGCATCATCTTTTGCTTGTTCTGCATCTTCTTTAGCTTGTGTGAGCTTTAGTCTGGACAACATCCGCTCATCACTAAGCTTTTTTACCTCTCGAGCAAACTTACTCAGCTCGTCTTTACCCTTTATTAGTTGAGCAAGAGGTGAATTTTCAGTGTTACTTTGTTCATTGCTTTCGTTACTGAGAAATTTGAGGACTAGATTCAAGTTTCCAGTAACTTTTCGCACCAATCTTAGCGTTAAACTTACGACCAACAGCGTTAAAAGGCTCATCATTGCGATAAAGGTAAAGCGGTGCTGTGTCGTCGTGTTGATTGTCTTTGATATATCATCACTCAGCTGCTGTTCCATTTTGTCGTCAACACTTTGTAATAACGATAAGCGTTTGTTGAGTGCAGATAACCCCGCATCAATCTCATCCGGGGTTAATGATTTGAGTTGAGCTGGTTGCAATAAATAAGCACGAAACTCTTGGCTTTTGATAAAGACTTCACCCGTAAACGTCTCAATGAGCAGATCTACTTGTTGTTGATTGGCATTTAGCGTCACAAAACGCTCTAGAAATAGTTGTTGGTTCTGGATTAAAGATTGGATAGAAGCCTGTGTTGTGAGGTCATACTCGTTATTTTCCTCTGAAGATCGAATCAAATATTCGCTTAATCTATGCTCTTCAGTGGACCAAAACATCAACCATTCAAGTTGCATCAAAGAAGAAAGGTGAGTGTTTGTTTCATAACTCACATTTCTAAAATAGACTTTGTCTAAGCTCATGAGGATTTCTTTGAACGTATCAGCGCGCCACTCTGCCGCATCTAACTTTTCTTCTTGATTTTGCGAAGAGAGCATCGAGAGGGTTGCTTCCTCAAAGCTTGTCAACTGGTTTAGTATCTCAGCGTTTTCACCGAATACTGGTGCTGCAGTGTCGCGTAACAATTGAGATATCTGCTGAGTTTTTAGTTGCTTATCTATTACATCAGGGTTATTCGGTAGGTGATAAAGAGAAGATACGCGGTCTATGTAGACAGAGAATAACTGTGCTTTTTGTAGTTCCTGAGCCTGGATAGAAAGGCTTTGTACATGTTTACCCGCGAGGACAAGCAACAATAAAATTGGCAGCAAAACCAACCCAAATAGCTTTTGTTTTACCGACAGGTTGTTCCAAGAAAAGATTCCTACCACGCGCATTTCCATATCCAAGAAGTTGATATGAAAAGTGTAGTTTATTTATCTCAGATGTTAGATTTTAAGAGAAAATTCATATTAATGAGGTGGGGGAAGTGTGACCGATATTGCATTACGAGTACTAACGCGCTAAGCGGCAATAGTTAACAAAACGGCGTTCTAAGCAAAGTGATTGACGCTTTGAGCGCCACTCCCTCGTTGGTATTCAAATGCAATCAATTCCTCGGCAGGTACAGGTCTACCTAAGAAAAAACCTTGTACGACGTCACAGTGGAGAGACTCCATTCGTGTGAGTTGAGTTTGAGTTTCTACGCCTTCGGCTACTACTTTCATTCTTAGGTTGTGAGCCATGGATACAATCGCGCGAACTAATGAATCGTCTTGATCGCTTTTTCGGATTTGAGCGATAAATGAACGATCAATCTTGAGCCCGTCAAAAGCCATATGTTGTAGGTAGGCAAGGGCTGAATACCCCGTACCAAAGTCATCTAGCCAAACTTCCACTCCGATACTTTGTAGTTTTTTAAGCACATATTGAGCTTTCTCTGTATCATCAATAAAAAGTGACTCTGTCACTTCAACATGAATGGTTTGAGGGGCGACATCATGTCGTCGTAAATACTTAGAAAATAATTGACTTAAATCTTGGCGATAGATTTGTCTTGGGGACAAGTTTAATGCGATGTGAAAATCCGTACCGAAATGTTCTGCCCACATTGCCCGCTGAGCAATTGCCGTCTCAATGATATGTTCTCCAAGCTCCAATATTAAATCACTTTGCTCTGCGATCGGGATAAACGATTCTGGACTGATATAGCCTTTCTCGGGATGATTCCACCTAACCAATGCTTCGACCCCAATTAGGCGATAGGTTTTTAGATCAAATTGTGGTTGATACCACAGCTCGAATTGAGACAAATCACGTACTGAACGACGCAGTTCTCGTTCTATGTATAAACGTTGTTTAATCGTTTCATCAAACGTGGAATCGTATATCGTCATAATGTCTTTACCGCGTCTTTTAGATTCCTGCGCCGCAAGAGAGGAAAGCTGTAAAAGAGACTCAGCGTTTGAACCAAATTCTGGATACACAGCAATTCCGAGGCTTGCCGTAATTTGAATATCGTTCTCTTCCAAACTAAAGGGAGAGAGTAGTTGGCGATGAATAGCGTGTGCTTTTTCTCTAGCTTCATGATTGTCCGAGCACGGAAAGGCCAGTACAAATTCGTCCGCACCAACTCGACTTACGATGGTAGAAAGGCGGTAAAGCGGCTTAAAATAACTCGGCAAACGGCCTTGAAGCTCTGAAGCAAGATGGCCTAGCAATTTATCCCCAATGTTATGTCCGTAGTTATCGTTAATGTGCTTAAAGTCATCCAAGTCAATAAACACAACCGCAAGTGAGGGGGATTTGTGGTCAGTTATTTGCGTTTGAATATCAATGAGTAACTTTTCTCGGTTTGGCAGGGAAGTCAGAATATCGTGGTACGCCATGAACTCAACTCGGCTGGTGTATCGGTTCACTTTGTTTGACATTTTGTTGTACGCCGAAATAAGTTCTCCCACTTCATCTTTGCTTTGTATGTCGGTGACTGGCAGCGCTTGGGTATTTGACTCTGAAAATTGATCTTTTAGTTGCTTGAGTGGCTTAGTTAACGACCGCCCCAAAGCATAAGCGATGATGCTACCGAATAGAACGGATATCCCACTGATCGTTAGCAGCAAGTTAAACATCTTCTGTTTATCGTTTGAGGTAATCGCTTGGACTTGTTCAATGTTCTGTTCTTTCTCTTCCAGTAGATGTATCAAGTTAAGCTCAAGATATACCGCCCCAAGAGTAATGTTTGATTGCTGAATCGGCGCTGCGATCTCCAACTGATGCTTGGAAAAGGAAACGAGAGTTCTGGATTCTTCTATTGCTTTCAAAATAAAAGGAGAGCGGTCATGAGGTTGGGCAAACATCCTTAGCTGAGTAGTACCGTCGTGAAAGATTAGCCCTTCATTGTCAACAACATGTATTTTCGAGACATCTGGCTGGCTCAATGTTGCCTTAATTTGCTCATACGCTTGACTGATATTGTCTGTATAGAGTGGATCAAAAAGCTGTTTTGATAATAGCTCTGCATAAACCAACCCTTTTTGCTTAACGTAAGATTCTGTTTTTTCTTGAGAGTTGTTCGTGATTTGTTGAGTTAAGCTATTTGAATACGCATCGTAACCGTGCATGTATAACGCAAGATTTATCACCACAACAAACAAGACAACGAACATTGTCGAGCAAATGTATTTGGTTTCGAGTGAGAGCTTTTGAAACATCAATCCACCTTCGGTAACAAGTGAACTGACTTGCGCACTGTACTTAAGGAGGCTCGCATTTCTGGAGTAAGCGCGCTGAATTTTTTGGTGTTCTGAAACTTTTTAAGTGCGAGAGAGCCTTCGTGAGTTGTATCCATATCAAGCAGTATTGACGTGATTTTACGCTGTTGCTCTAGGCTCATGCTTGGAGAAGCGAGAATTAAATCCCTGGGTATTTCAACAGAACGAGAAAAAATCGCTAGTTTGTCTTTCATGTTCTCTGGCAAATCTTTGGGATTGTTCCAGTTGAAGTTACTGAATGCTCCTGCTGCAACTCTCTGTTTATATACCCATACAGATAGGTTGATTTCATTTGACTGAGCGAGTTGCTCATCAAGGAATAAATAACCAATGCTGTCTTTGGCCGGTTTGTCATCAGGAGAGGGAAGGTATTGCAGTTTTTCTCCGTGATTCAGCAATGTAATCGCAGGTAGGTAATAGCTGCTGGTAGACGTGCGCTTTTCGAAAACAAGCGTTTTTCCGCGCAGGTCAGAAAATGACTCAATGCCACTCTCTTTATTAGTAAAGAACACCGTATGATATTTTTGCAGGCCTTTTTTCCATCGTATAGCAAGGATTTGGCTATTAGACTCCTTTTCTAAGGTCATCGCATTAAAGGGGGTCGCCGTTGCAATTTGAACGGTGCCATTTTCAAGCGCAACCGCGAGCTGACGATAATTTTTAAATACCTTTACCGCCCCTTTTGCGTAACCATATTCAGCCATATTTTCAGTTACATACTGGGTAAGGGGCGTCGCTTTTTTGATTTTGCTTTGGGCTTTATTCGACACAATGCCAAACGTGAATGTTTTCTCAATATTATCTTGTGCACTGACGACAAAAGGTGAACTCAGCAAAGTGAGTAATAACAGAGTGCAGGCAGGTTTCATCCGGCTTCAACTTCCTTCTGGTGCATGTCAGTAATATTTAGTATTTATCAATGTGCCGAAATCAATCTTAAAAACAGTATGATGTACAAATTTCGTTGTGTGCGCACTTTTTATAATGTGACTTGGTCACTTATTCCGTTCAAATAGTACCGAATTTGACGTTTATGTACAGGATGAATGTATCACCGTGAGTCTGAATTCACCGGATTCTTGGTCAAGCGCAGTATTGGCTGTGAGCTAATGCGCCTTATGTATCGCTATTTTGTACTAAGAAAATTTTTCCAACTGTTTTTGATACTTTTTCTCGAGAGCTTCATTGCCTGCTGCACGTTCAACTTGAATCATGAGTTGCAAAGAGGGCTTCTTCACGCCATACATTTGATTGAATCTCATTAATCGAATTCTAGCTTCAGTATAATCACCGCTATCAATTTCTATTTTAGCGAGTTGCAAAATCGATTTTGGTCTATGGGGGTCATGATCGATAGCTCTAGTAAAGTAGTATCTCGCTTTGTCTTTATCTTGTGATTTTAGCGCACAAAAAGCTGCATTCTCATAGCTCGCTGGAATAAGGTAGTAATAAGGCTGCTCAATGGCTCGATTAAACATCTGATCGGCTTTTTCGAAGTCACCTCGCTTGCAAAGAAAAGTACCGTAGTTATTGAGCACATTTCCGTTTTTAGTGTGTTGGCGTAGAGAGCGTTTATACATCTGTTCGGCTTTAATATCTTCACCAACCGTTTCGTAGTAGTGAGCCATAGATAATTGCGCGCGATAGTATTGAGGTGCGTGGTTTAAGGCTTGTTGTAAGTTATCATGCGCGCGAATCATGTTACCGCCGTCTAAATAACCTAAGCCAAGTGCGATACGTGATTCTGCCATTGCCACAGGATCGGCTTTAACGACAGGGCTTCCATCTTCTTTCACCGTCACGCAACCCACGAGTGCAAACTGAGACAATAATATTAGTGCACCGAGCTTTGCTGTTTTCATTCTTTATCCCTACATCCCTGAATCTTTCTGCATGATATGAATTACTTAGCAAAAACCTATTGAGGAAAAAACACTATGCGATCAGGTTTGCAAACTGTTATGAAAAAGCCGCCATATGGCGGCTTGGTTCACATATTACATTTCGGTAATGATGAGTGCTTTGTTTGCTTATTTTGAAGCTAATCGTCTTTAGTGAAAGCATCTTCACTGAAGTGATCGAGGTCGTACGGTGTTTGCTGATAAACACAGTAGTTCAGCCAGTTTAAAAAGAGGAGGTGTCCATGGCTTCTCCAGCTTGCAATTGGTGGGTTATCTGGGTTGTTGTTTGGGTAATAGTTGACAGGAATAGCGGGCTCCATACCTTCGCTTAAATCTCGGATATATTCATTATGTAAGGTGTGAGAATCATACTCAGGGTGTCCTGTGACAAAGACATTGCGTTTGTCTTTTGTGGTGGCTAAGTACACACCTGCGACATCCGATGTCGCTAAAATGTCTAAGTCAGTATGCTCTTCTAGAAAGTGAGGCGAAAAATCTGCGTAACGCGAGTGAGGAGCCAAAAACGTGTCATCAAATCCACGTAAGATAGGGTGAAATTGATGATGGATTTGGTGATGATACACGCCTGAAAGTTTTTCTTTACGCGTTTTTTTAGGTAGATCGTAGAGTAGCTTTAGTCCCGCTTGCGCAGCCCAGCAAACATAAAGAGTGGATGTCACATGATCTTTTGCCCACTCCATGATGGTTTTGAGATGATCCCAATAAATGACATCTTCAAATTGTACCAAACCTAATGGAGCCCCAGTAATGATCATGCCATCGAAGTTTTTATCTCGCACCATTTCAAATTGGCGATAAAACGTGTCTAAATGTTCAGTTGGCGTATTTTTACTCGGGCGGTTATCAATGCGCAGTAATTCGACGTTAACCTGTAGTGGGCTGTTTGAGAGTAGACGCAGAAACTGAGTTTCAGTCTCTATTTTTTTTGGCATCAGATTAAGGATCAGCACTCTTAAAGGACGTATTTCCTGACTCGCTGCACGCGTTTCACTCATCACGAAGATGTTTTCTGTCCTTAATACATCGGTAGCTGGTAATTGATCTGGAATTCTAATTGGCACGACTTTCTCTCCCTAAGTATAGTCAATCTAGACGTCTATACTTCTAAAGCTAA
>NZ_JAWOVM010000097.1:0-13693 GCF_033339895.1 Vibrio sp. 1751 | reverse complement strand
GAACCGCCACGCCCGAAGGCAACGGATTTTGAATCCGTCGTGTATACCAATTTCACCACACCGGCATCTTTGGGCTATTGCCCTTTGATGGTTGGCATTATACGTAAGCTTTTGACCTGCGCAAGCAGAAATACCTTAAATAACTATCGTTTGCTGATAATTTCGCCACAAAGTGTGACAAAGCTGTACTCATAAGAAACGTACGCTCCATTTTCTACTACTCTTCCAGATGAAAATGAGTATACGAAACTCTTTTTAAGTTCTATTCACTGTAATATCAGAAACATAACCATTCCCAATGCTCGACAACGCATTATGGAGCATCTCTGCGGCATCTTCTGCTTGCATGAAGTGACTCGTGTCCATCGTATTGCCGCTTGTTTTCCAGAATTCCGTATCCATTCCACCAGGATAAACCGCGATGATTTTCATAGGTTTTCCTTTTAGCTCCAAACGAACCGACTCAATTAATCCTTTGACGGCCCATTTCACTGCACAATACGTAGACTCTTGCGCTTTAGGTTGTTGCGCGGCTGTAGACATGATCATGACCACTTTTATTGGATGATCTTTGTAACGCTTTACTAACTCTCTTAACACATGAATCGCAGAATTCAGGTTGTTATCAATCAACTTTTGAATCTCTTCCGGCTCCTGCTCTTCCAGTAAGCCAAAATAACCACTTCCCGCACTATGAATGACCATTTCAGGGGACTGTTTAACCCCATCAAAGAGCTGTTTCACATTTTGGTGCGATGAGAGGTTGCAAGCTTGATAACCAACGTTATGAGAGAGTTGTTTTGCTAGTGCGGATAGTTTTTCTGTATTTCTTCCTATTACATACGTCTCTTTGCCTTCCGCATCATAACGCTTTGCTAGTTCCGCCCCTAAACCGCTACTTGCACCTGTAATTACAATCATGCGCTACCTCTTTTCAATCACATACTTTTAATTCATCTATCAATTAAGGTAACAGAATCGTGGTAATTCACACCTCAAGAGCACCATTCTTTGAAGCAAGCAGCTTTCTTACTTTCGTGATGCATGAAATATCAAGCAGAACGACGGGCATTTAACCTATGCTTAAGCAAGAATAACTTTCTGAATTTTCTATCGACTTTCTAGTGAGAACTGAATAGGAGCAAAGAATGACTGGGTCAAAATGGCAGTGGTTACTGAAACAGATGACACGAAAACTGTGGGTCCGGACGTCACTCTACGCATTACTAGCTGTTGCTACCGCCTTAATGTCGATTGTTTTAAACCAGTTCATTACTTTGCCCCCTGCCATCAACGTCAGCAAGGATTTGTTGAACAACATATTAAATATCCTCGCAACCTCCATGCTTGCAGTGACTACATTCTCTCTCAATATTATGGTCTCAGCGTACAGTGCCGCTAGTGCAGGGGTAACGCCGCGAGCGACAAAACTGTTGATGGAAGACAGCACAACACAAAATGCCTTAGCAACCTTTCTTGGCTCTTTTCTATTTAGTTTGGTAGGAATTATCGCGCTAGGTATTGGGGCCTATCATCAACAAGCACAAATTTATCTATTCATCGTGACTATCGCCGTAATCGTGATGATCATACTCACTCTGCTACGTTGGATTCAGCACCTTTCCGTACTAGGAAGGGTCAGTGAAACCACTTCATACGTAGAGCAAGCCTTGTTAGATGCGATAAGAAAACGGGGCAAAGAGCGCTGGCTAGGTGCTCACCCATGGAGCCACCCAGAGCATAAGCCCAGAGGAAGTAAACCTATTTTGAGCCAAGAAATTGGCTACTTACAGCATGTTGATATGCATCACCTCGATAGTATTGCTGAAGCAAACCAATGCACCATCTACCTTGAGCGACAACCGGGAAGTTTTGTGTACGTAGGTCAACCATTGGCTTGGGTTTGTGGAGAATTGCCAGACGAAAGCGAAGTAACGGCAGCCTTCACGATTCGAACGGAGCGTTCATATGATCAGGACCCTCGCTTTGGTTTAGTCGTTATGGCGGAAATCGCCTCACGAGCACTATCTCCGGCTGTAAATGATAATGGCACCGCGATTGACGTTCTTGGGCGTTCTGTACGAGCACTTTCATTATGGGGAGACCTACTCAGTGAGCCGCCTACCAAAACTCGATATCCTAGACTATTTGTGCCCGCATTGAGCTGCCAGGATTTGTTTGATGATGTCTTTTTGCCGATAGCACACGATGGTGCAGCGCAACTCCAAATACAGATTCGCCTACAAAAGGCCTTGCTAGCTCTCTCTAGTATGCACCCTAAGTTATTTTTGTCACCAGCAATCAAGCTGTCAGAAAAAGCTTTAGAGCTTTCATTAAGCCAACATTATACCGAAGATGAGAAACACCAACTCTCTCAGCTATCTAATCTGGTCACAGACCAAAAAGCCAATGGTTAAGAGAGTCGAATTCAGTTGAAACATATTGCTGCACGGCCTCGTGTATCATGACATGTGCTGATAACGTAGGGCAGAAAAGTCTCTTCGTTTATACACAATTAAAGACTCTGTGCGTTAGGTCTCTTTTCTCTTGGTGAGGGAATCTATATTCTGACGCACAATTTTTAAGGTAAGTGATGGAATAATGACAACGTCTACAACTCTTCCACCTGCTGGTCTCTTTCGTCGACTTGCAGCGTTGATTTACGACACATTGATTATTATCGCAATTGAAATGATGGCCGCAGGTATTGTTATGGCCGTTGTGTTTGCACTAAATGCAGCAGGATTGTTGAGCTATGGCGAGTACGCTGATGCCGCAGATATGCTCGGAAAGCACCCTGTATTGAGCCCTCTATTTACACTTTATCTTGCGGGTGTGTGGATATATTTCTTTGTGTTCTTCTGGACGCGAGCAGGACAAACTCTTGGGATGCGCGCTTGGAAGCTTCGAGTTCGCAATGCCAAAGACGGGGCACCAATTACGGTAACTCAAGCTCTGATTCGTATTTCGACATCTGGCTTTGGCTTGGCAAATCTGACTGTACCGATTGATCCGAAGAAACGTGGTTTCCACGACATTTGGGCCAAAACAGAGGTAGTTGTATTACCCAAGGCAACCTAACTTGTCTAGGAACACAAAAAAGGAAGGCGTAATGCCTTCCTTTTACATTTGGTTCGGTAAAACTTGGTTTATTCGATGATGCTTCAGTTATAGCTTTCTTCGTAGTAGTGCAATCGCAATAGCTAAGAACACCAAACTCGGGGCCAAAGCACCAAACACTGGGGATATGCCATACACCAAGCTTAATGGGCCAAAGAACTCACTGGATATGTAAAAAGTAAACCCGGCAACCACGCCCGACAATACCCTTGCCCCCATGGTCACGCTTCTGAGTGGACCGAAAACAAAAGATAGCGCCATTAACATCATCACAGCAATTGAAAGCGGCTGAGTCAACTTACGCCAAAACGCCAACTCATAGCGAGATGCATCTTGTTCCGATGCTTTTAGGTAAGTCACATAATCATACAAACCGCTCAGTGACAGTTCTTCTGGCTTCACGGTCACCACAGCTAGCTTATCCGGTGCCAAAGAGGTGTGCCACTCCATCTGCTCGATGTCTTGCTTTGAAATTACGTTTTCATTTTCCATGTCCGTAATTTGTACGTAGCGCATCAGCCAGTTGTTATCTTGTTGGTAGTCGACTTCTTCGGCGAAAATAACTTTTTGTAGATTCTTATCATCATCAAAACGCCACATATTTAAAGCATAAAGCTTGTCGTCTTCGACTTTACCGATAAAGATAAAGTCGTTTGCGTCACGAGCCCACACACCTGAGCGCACAGACACAATGCTACCACCTGATATCGCAAACGCACGTAAGTCACGGGCCATCTTCTGGGCCTCAGGAGCGCCCCATTGGCCTAACGCCATAACGACAATCATGAGTGGGACGGCCGTTTTTAGTACCGATAACCCGATATCCAGCTTAGAGAAACCAGCAGCTTGCATCACCACCAGCTCAGAGCTTGAAGCCAACATACCTAAGCCGATCAGGGCACCGAGTAATGCCGCCATTGGAAAGAACATTTCGATATCACGCGGCACACTGAGTAACACAAAGTACAACGCATGAGTGAGGTCGTACACACCTCGCCCTACTTTACGTAGCTGTTCTACATATTTGATGATGCCCGATAAGCCAACAAACGTCGCTAAAACCAAGGCAGTGGTAGAGATGATGGTTCTACCGATGTAAAGGTCTAAGATTTTGAACACAGCTTACGCGAGCCTCTTCTTGCGGAATTTGTCTTTTATTCGTCTAGCAGCAACGCTGTCCATCATATTCGCCATGATAGCAACAATCAGCAACATCGCATTGATTGGCCACATACCAATAGCAGCCGGGATGTCACCATCTTCTAATGCAGATTTGGTTGCACTGATCGCCAAGAAATACGCTAGATAGATCAGAATCGCAGGCCCCATTTTGGCAAACCGTCCCTGACGCGGATTCACCGCAGACAAAGGAATAACGAGCATTGTTAAGAGTGGAATACACACAAATAACGAAATTCGCCATTGTAGCTCCGCTTGCGCCTCTGGATCTGGGTGACCTATCAAGTCAACCGTTGGGTATGCTTCCCAGTCTCGCCCTTTCTTTTTGACCTCACGTTGGCCGATAACACCTTCGTATTCATCGAATTTCGTGATCATATATTCAACGCGAGTAGGCACACCTTCATAACGCGTACCTTCTTTCATAGTGATGATCTGACGACCGTCCGAAAGCTCTTTTACTTCACCAGAAGATGAGAACATCACACTCGGTAACACTGAATCTCGAGGGCGCATCTGCGCAACAAAAACGTTGCTCAAGGTATTGTCTTTAATGTCATCGATGAACACAACCGATGAACCGTCTGGTGTACCTTGGAACTGACCTTTTTTAAGTAGGTCAACGCTGTTTTCTGACGCTACCTGCTCATAAAGCTGCTCAACGCGGTCTTGAGACCACGGCGATAGCCACAACGCATTGAAAGCCGCCACCGCTGAAGTAATCAACGCTAGGTATAAGGCCGCTTGAACCAAGAATTTATTACCAATACCTGTCGCGTTCATTACGACAATTTCGCTCTCTGCATACAGACGACCAAATGTGATCAATATGCCGATATACAGACTTAAAGGCAGCATTAACAGACCCATTGCTGGCATGTTCAAACCAACAATCGAGAAAATCAATCCAGCAGGAATATCCCCATCAGAAGCATCAGCAAGAACACTTATGAATTTCTGGCTTACAAACACCAAAAAAAGTACGAAAAAAATCGCAAATTGGCTCTTGAGTGTTTCGCGGATCAAATATCTAACAATAATCACGCTGAAATTACCTATACAAA
Organism: Vibrio sp. 1751; assembly: GCF_033339895.1. Lineage (NCBI taxonomy): Bacteria > Pseudomonadati > Pseudomonadota > Gammaproteobacteria > Vibrionales > Vibrionaceae > Vibrio > Vibrio sp. 1751. Next base: position 8,330 of record NZ_JAWOVM010000097.1, on the reverse strand, counting down.
ACTTGTTTTTTTGGTCGAATCACTATAGTTTCCCGTTGAACCATTTATTTTTTTAAAAATTATAAACTAGATGTTAGTCGCTTAATCAGCTCTGCATGTAAGCCTGGAGCTAAAATTCAACAAGTAAGCGATCATTATCTAACATTTAGAGCAATTTGTCTTCAGGATGTAGGAGTACGCATGGAGTTCAGTGTAAAAAGTGGCAGTCCAGAGAAACAACGTAGCGCATGTATCGTTGTTGGTGTGTTTGAACCACGTCGCCTTTCTCCAGTAGCCGAACAACTTGATAAAATCAGTGACGGTTACATCAGTTCACTACTTCGCCGTGGTGATCTAGAGGGTAAACCTGGTCAGATGCTGCTACTGCATCAAGTACCAGGTGTTTTGTCAGAGCGCGTTTTACTTGTCGGTTGCGGCAAAGAGCGTGAACTTGGCGAGCGCCAGTACAAGGAAATCATTCAAAAGACGATCAGCACACTTAACGAGACAGGCTCAATGGAAGCGGTATGTTTCCTAACTGAACTGCATGTTAAGGGTCGTGATACATACTGGAAAGTGCGCCAGGCTGTAGAAGCGACTAAAGATGGTCTATACACATTTAATCAATTCAAGAGCGTGAAACCTGAGACTCGCCGCCCACTGCGCAAGCTTGTTTTCAACGTACCAACGCGTCGTGAATTGAACTTGGGTGAAAAAGCAATCACTCATGGTCTTGCTATCGCATCAGGTGTCAAAGCCTCAAAAGACCTTGGCAACATGCCGCCAAACGTAGCTAATCCAGCTTACCTTGCTTCTCAAGCTCGTCGTCTAGCGGACGACTACGAAACCGTAACCACCAAAATTATTGGTGAGCAAGAGATGGAAAAACTGGGTATGACCTCTTACCTAGCAGTAGGCCGTGGTTCTAAAAACGAATCTATGATGTCTATCATCGAGTACAAAGGTAACCCTGACTCAGATGCAAAACCGATTGTGCTCGTAGGTAAAGGTCTAACCTTCGACTCAGGCGGTATCTCTCTAAAGCCGGGCGAAGGTATGGATGAGATGAAGTACGACATGTGTGGTGCGGCATCGGTATTCGGTACAATGAAAGCGCTGGCGAAGCTAAACCTACCAATCAACGTTATTGGTGTTCTAGCGGGTTGTGAAAACATGCCTGGCAGCAACGCTTACCGTCCAGGTGACATCCTAACGACCATGTCTGGTCAAACTGTAGAAGTTCTGAACACGGATGCTGAAGGCCGTCTTGTTCTTTGTGACGCACTGACTTACGTAGAGCGTTTCGAACCAGACTGCGTGGTTGACGTTGCAACGCTAACTGGTGCTTGTGTTATCGCACTAGGCCACCATATCAGCGGCGTAATCTCTAACCACAACCCTCTTTCTCATGAGCTAGTAAACGCTTCTGAGCAAGCGAGTGACCGTGCATGGCGTCTACCAATGGCAGACGAGTACCACGAACAGTTGAAAAGCCCGTTTGCGGATATGGCAAACATTGGTGGTCGCCCTGGTGGCACAATTACTGCGGGTTGCTTCTTATCTAAGTTCGCGAAGAAGTACAACTGGGCACACGTCGATATCGCAGGTACCGCGTGGAAATCAGGCGCAGCGAAAGGCTCAACGGGCCGTCCTGTCTCAATGCTTGTCCAATTCCTTTTGAACCGCAGCGGCCAAGAGACAGAAGAGTAATTTCTGAACAAAATCGAAAAGGGCCGCAAGGCCCTTTTTTATTATCCTAATTTTCTAAAATGAAAGTGGGACTTAAGATGGTCTTAGGAAGAGACCCAAGGCAAGTGAGAGAATGATGCAAACTGCAACCTTCTACATCATTAACGAAGAGAGCCCGCAAGCAACGGTGGCTGGCTTTGAAGAATACATCGTGTTTTTGGCTCAGCACTTTGCTCGCCAAGGCGCTAAAGTGTATTTAAACTGCCAAGACAAACCACACGCCGAGCAGCTCGCTGAAGCCTTTTGGCAAGTTGATGCAGACAAGTTCATGGCACATAACCTCGTAGGCGAGGGACCGAAATACGCCACCAACATTGAAATCGGCCATGAAGGTGTAAAACCTAATTGGAACCGTCAGCTGGTAATTAATTTGGCGGAAAATGAGACAACCTTTGCGAACAAGTTTGCTCAAGTGGTAGACTTCGTGCCCTGCGAAGAAAAAGCTAAACAACTCGCAAGAGAAAGATATAAAATTTACCGTCAAGCAGGTTACCAGCTGCAAACGATCGAAATTCAATATCCTTAACGGTCAATCCTTATAGTTAAGGCGATCTTGTTAAGATCCCTCACTTATAAAGATTGACTAAGATTCAACCATCAACGTATCCATTAAAAGAGCGCTATGGAAAAGACATACAACCCAACTTCAATCGAACAAGCTCTGTATCAGACTTGGGAAGAGAAAGGCTACTTTAAGCCACACGGTGACACTACTAAAGAATCATACAGCATCATGATCCCGCCACCGAACGTCACTGGTAGCCTACACATGGGCCACGCGTTCCAAGATACGATCATGGATACGCTTATCCGTTGTGAACGTATGAAGGGTAAAAACACCCTTTGGCAAGTAGGTACTGACCACGCTGGTATCGCAACTCAGATGGTTGTTGAGCGTAAGATCGCTGCAGAAGAAGGCAAAACAAAACACGATTACGGTCGTGAAGCTTTCATCGACAAAATCTGGGAATGGAAAGGCGAATCTGGCGGCACTATCACTAAGCAGCTTCGTCGTCTTGGCGCATCTGTAGACTGGGATCGTGAACGCTTCACGATGGACGATGGTCTATCTAACGCCGTTCAAGAAGTGTTCGTACGTCTATACGAAGACGATCTAATCTACCGCGGTAAGCGTCTAGTTAACTGGGATCCAAAGCTACACACCGCGATTTCAGATCTAGAAGTAGAGAACAAAGACACTAAAGGCCACATGTGGCACTTCCGCTACCCACTAGCAGATGGCGCTAAAACAGCGGATGGCAAAGACTACATCGTTGTTGCAACGACTCGTCCAGAGACCGTGCTAGGCGATACGGGTGTTGCAGTTAACCCAGAAGATCCACGTTACAAAGATCTTATCGGTAAAGAAATCATCCTTCCTATCGTTGATCGTCGCATCCCAATCGTGGGCGATGAGCACGCAGATATGGAAAAAGGTACTGGCTGTGTGAAAATCACACCTGCGCACGACTTCAACGACTACGAAGTAGGTAAGCGCCACCAGCTACCAATGATCAACATTCTGACTTTCGACGCGAACATCCGCGACTCAGCAGAAGTATTCAACACTAACGGCGAAGCAAGCGAAGCTTACAGCACTGAACTACCAGCTAAATACCACGGTATGGAGCGTTTTGCCGCTCGTAAAGCTATCGTTGCTGAATTCGACGAGCTAGGCCTACTTGAAGAAGTGAAAGATCACGATCTACAAGTTCCTTACGGCGACCGTGGTGGCGTTGTTATCGAACCAATGCTAACTGACCAATGGTACGTACGTACTGCGCCTCTAGCGAAAACCGCAGTTGAAGCAGTAGAAAACGGCGACATCCAATTCGTTCCTAAGCAATACGAAAACATGTACTTCTCTTGGATGCGTGACGTTCAAGACTGGTGTATCTCTCGTCAGCTATGGTGGGGTCACCGCATCCCAGCTTGGTACGACAACCAAGGTAATGTTTACGTAGGTCGCACTGAAGAAGAAGTTCGTAAGAACAACAACCTAGAGTCAGTCATTGAACTTCACCAAGACGAAGACGTACTGGATACGTGGTTCTCTTCTGCACTATGGACGTTCGGTACTCAAGGTTGGCCAGAGCAAACTGACGATCTGAAAGTATTCCACCCTTCAGACGTACTAGTAACTGGTTTCGACATCATCTTCTTCTGGGTTGCGCGCATGATCATGATGACCATGCACTTCGTGAAAGACGAAAACGGCAAACCACAAGTACCATTTAAGACGGTTTACGTTACTGGTCTAATCCGTGACGAAAACGGCGACAAGATGTCCAAGTCGAAAGGTAACGTACTTGACCCAATCGACATGATTGATGGTATCGACCTAGAGTCTCTCGTAGAGAAGCGTTGTGGCAACATGATGCAGCCTCAACTAGCGAAGAAGATCGAGAAGAACACTCGTAAGACGTTTGAAAACGGTATCGAAGCATACGGTACAGACGCACTGCGTTTCACTCTTGCAGCAATGGCATCAACAGGTCGTGATATCAACTGGGATATGAAACGTCTTGAGGGTTACCGTAACTTCTGTAACAAACTATGGAACGCAAGCCGTTACGTAATGATGAACACAGAAGAGCAAGATTGTGGCTTCAACGGTGGTGAGATTGAATACTCACTAGCAGACAAGTGGATCGAGTCTCAGTTTGAACTCGCAGCGAAAGCGTTTAACAACCATATCGACAACTTCCGTCTAGATATGGCTGCGAACACGCTTTACGAATTCATCTGGAACCAATTCTGTGACTGGTACCTAGAGCTTACTAAGCCAGTTCTATGGAAAGGTACTGAAGCACAACAGCGTGGTACTCGTCGTACATTAATCACGGTTCTTGAGAAGACGCTACGTCTAGCTCACCCAGTGATTCCTTACATCACTGAAACTATCTGGCAAAGCATCAAGCCATTAGTTGAAGGTGTAGAAGGCGAGACAATCATGCTGCAAGCACTGCCTCAATTCGACGAAGCAAACTTCAACCAAGAAGCGCTAGACGACATTGAATGGGTGAAAGCGTTCATTACCAGCATCCGTAACCTACGTGCTGAATACGACATCAACCCTGGTAAGCCGCTTGACGTTATGCTGAAAGCAGCAAATGTAGAAGATGCCTCTCGTCTAGAAGCAAGCAAGCAAGTACTGATGTCACTAGCGAAGCTAGAAGCAGTACGCGTGCTTGAAACTGGCGAACAAACTCCTGCATGTGCGACAGCACTGGTTGGTAAGTCTGAGTTGATGATCCCAATGGCAGGTCTGATCGACAAAGATGCTGAGCTTGCTCGTCTAGATGGCGAAATCAAGAAGACTCACGGCGAAATCAAGCGTATCGAAGGCAAACTAGGTAACGAAAGCTTCGTAGCGAAAGCACCTGAAGCAGTTGTTGCTAAAGAGCGTGAGAAGCTTGAAGGCTACAAAGAGACACTAGCTAAGCTAGAAGAGCAGAAGACAACGATCGCTGCGCTTTAAGCCTCAGTGAAAGAGAAGAATTAACACTTCTCACTTTTGGTTCAAAAGGTTGGTCATCATGGCCAACCTTTTTTGTATACATTTCACCAAAACCATCATCAATAGCTTCCCCCTATCACAACAATACTCATTACCCATTAGCATTAATGAGAGTTATTATCGATAATAAACTCATCGAAACAAACACGATTGAGTAATTATCATGAAAAAGACACTAACTTTCGCAGCACTGCATTTTACTATCGCATTTAGTGTCGCTTACGTACTCACAGGCGACATTCTAATTGGTAGTTTAATTGCCATGATTGAGCCTTCAGTGAACACCGTAGCCTTCTACTTTCATGAAAAGGCATGGGCAAAAGTCCCAGCACTTAAAGCTCGTCAGTGGATGACCAAATTAAAAACCGCAAGCTTTGCGACCGTGCACTTCAGCGTCGCTTTTACCGTGGTTTACTTACTAACAGGTGATGCATTCGTCGGCGGCGTAATGGCGATGCTAGAGCCGAGTTTGAACACGGTGGCTTACTACTTCCACGAGAAAGTATGGATGCGTAAATCATCAGAAAAAGCTCCAGCACCGCAGTTTTGTTTACATCACCACGCTTAAATATGGAGGCTCACTACGTCTCCTAACGAGAAAAATGACATTTACCATTGACAATGTTGCGCACCGCAATTAATTTAATTGCGGTGCGCAACTTTATTTTTAGAGGTAAGTGATAATGAACGCTCGTCAACTTCGACACTACTCCCGTCAAGCCGTCCGATTGCTTGGTATGCTTGATAAACAATGCGGCGATGTCGCTCTCACTCCAGTGCAAGCGCACGCATTGGGTGAAATCCAATTGCAGCCATTGACCATCAATCAGCTGGCACAGCAGCTTAATGTCGACAAGTCCAACGCGAGCCGAACCGTTACTGGTTTGATTAAATTAGGTTTGGTCGAGAGCATCGAAAACCCAAAAGACAAACGTAGTCAACTCGTCGCGATTACAGAGCAAGGCCAACAGGCGTTATCACAACTGGACCAACAGCAAAACCACTTCTTTGAACAACTGCTTACCCAACTCGATGACAGCGAGCAAGAGCAACTCAAACTTGGTCTAGAGACTTACCTAAAAGGGCTAACAAAAGTGTGTCAGGCTGAGGAATACGTTCTTCGACCTCTTACTAAAGCAGACAACCCGCAAGTCGCAGATGTGATTCGTAAAGTCTCTGCAGAATACGGCTTAACCGCAGACAAAGGTTATGGTGTGGCCGATCCAACGCTTGATGATATGTATTCGGTGTACAATCAAAACAGGGCCGCCTATTGGGTCATTGAACATCGCGGAGAGATCGTTGGTGGCGGTGGCTTTGCCCCTTTAGCTGGCGAGCCAAATGTGTGTGAACTACAAAAGATGTACTTCTTACCTCAAACACGAGGACACGGTTTAGCCAAACGCATCGTCGCATTGAGCTTACAATTGGCGAAACAGTTTGGGTATCAGCAGTGTTATTTAGAAACGACAGAATGTCTAAGAGAAGCGGTAAGCTTGTATGAAAAGCTAGGCTTTGAGCATCTCGATGCCCCGCTTGGACAAACAGGGCATGATGCATGTGAAGTCGTAATGCTTAAGATGCTGTAATAGATAATATTATTAGATGTTAGAGCACAACATGGGTAACACAAAGCTCCTGGCTCAAGGCAACAGTGAAGTTTTGGTGCTGCCCATCCAACTCAACAGACAACTGGTAGAGATCACTTGGATCAGGATCAGTAAGATCTGCATACTTTGGCGCTTCGACCTGGAATAAAGCGCTCGCATGCTCCGCTCGGACATCAATAGGAATATGGTAAGTCATGCCATTGAACTTAACCGATGCCGATACTAAACCCGGCGCAAAAGTTTGGTAGTACAAATCCACCTTAAACTCACAACCACCACCGTGGTGCCAAATCTGTTCGGTAGCCACGCGGTCTAAACGCACATTGCGAATAAACTGCAGATACGGCTCTTGCCATACCCCTAACCGCTCGTCACTCTTTTGGTATTCATGATCTGCAAGTGAACACAACTCCGGTTTATCCTCATCCAACAGAAGATCTTCTTCTTCCTCAAGGAATAGGATCTCAAAACGGTTGCGCCCCATCTGCATGAACGGGCGAATGTCTTTCTTGTAGACATTTTGAGAACCGTCACAGTCAAACAATGCTACTCCGTTCAAACGCACTTCTGCATGGTAATCCACACCACCCAACACCATTTCTACCGCTGGGAATGCCATCATGGATTCGTCCACTTCAATGTCATGCATCAGGTGCCACTCTTGCTGACGAATTGCTTCTTCTGTCAGTTCAGCTGGCAATACCTGACTCAAAGGAGCAGGGAAAGTAATGTCATCCTGTGGGATAGAAAGGTCCGTCAGTGGAGAGACTTGCCATAAACCGGCGAGTGAGAGTTGCATATACACCTTGAGCTAGATCAATTTTCACGCATTATAGGGAGAAATCCCCTATAAACTCAATGTTAATTATTTATCGCCTCCACATTCGTCAGTTTTTCAAGGTATAAAAAAACCAGCGTTAAACGCTGGTTTTTCCAAAAGTAGTGAGCTTTGATTACTCGCCGTCTTCATCTTCTTCAGGGTAAAGCGCATCTTCGCCTTCGTAGTACGTACCCCAACCGTCATAGATGATGTCGTATTTTTCTGCCAAGTGAATCAATTTTTCAACTTGCGCATCAATCGCTTCTGCGTCTAGTGCGGACTCCATAGTCGCATCACAGCAAAGCAACTTGTTACCATCTTCATCTTCAGTTTCTTCTGCTTCAAGAACTTCAAAGCCCATCTTGAATGCTTCAACTACCGCTTTTTCTAGCGTGTCAAAATCTTCGGCAAACAGGTGGTGCTCAATTTCGTATAGCGAATCTGGATCGCTGCCATCTTCTAGCAATGCTGCAATGATATCGCGAGTCTCTTCCTTTTGAATCTCAATTAATTCTTCTACTGATAGATATTCATCTTCGTGAGACATGTTTTGGCTCCAGATTAGTTACTTGATGGAAACACAATACCCGATACTGAGTATGCTGATCCGGTGAAATATGGCATGGATTGCGATGAAAAGCCACAAACAAAC
>NZ_JAWOVM010000096.1:0-13702 GCF_033339895.1 Vibrio sp. 1751 | reverse complement strand
GGAGCGACACACGAGGTTCGAACTCGTGACCTCAACCTTGGCAAGGTTGCGCTCTACCAACTGAGCTAGTGTCGCATCAACAACGTTTCCGCTGTTTAGGGCTGCGAATTATAAGAGCATTTTTTTGTGATGCAAGTCCTTCCTTCAAAAAAACTTTATTTTTTTACTGAACGACGAAAAAGCAATCAAAAGCGATATAAATTACAACAATTTGGATCGCAACCTTAACAGTTAAATCTTGAAAATAGTACCTCGATAGTACTTAAGTTCTGCGATGGACTCACGAATGTCGTCCAAGGCCAAATGTGTTCCCTGTTTTGTGAACCCATTTAGCACCTCAGGTTGCCAGCGACGTGCTAGTTCTTTAAGAGTACTAACGTCAACATATCGGTAATGGAAGAACTCTTCCAACTCAGGCATATGCTTGTATAAAAAGCGACGATCCTGCCCAATGCTGTTACCACATATTGGCGACGCCCCTTTTGGCACCCATTTTTCTAAAAATTCAATGGTTTGTGCGACTGCGTCTTGTTCTGAGATTTGACTGTTTCGAACGCGCTCAACCAAACCGCTTGCCGTATGCGTATTAGTACACCAGTCGTCCATTTTCGCTAGTTCTTCTTCCGGCTGATGAATCGCTAAAACTGGACCTTCAGCCAAAATATTTAGTTCGCTATCCGTGACAATAGAAGCAATTTCGATGATTTTGTGCGTTTCAGGATCAAGCCCTGTCATCTCTAAATCAACCCAAATTAGGTTTTGATCGCTAAAGGACATGGTTACGCCGCCTATTTGTTTATCGATAAAAGAGGTACTATACCTCAAAATACGAGAAACACGATACTCATACACGGAGCCAAGAGTACGGCTCAACCATTTGAGTAAATTCACATAAAGTACAGAATTGTGGCAAAGAAGAAAAAGTTAACCAAAGGTCAGGTGCGACGCGTACGTAGCAACCAACAAAAGCGTTTGAAGAAGCAAGAAGATTCCATTCAGTGGGATGAAAACATGCTAGGCGCCAGCAAGCAAGGTCTCGTGATCACTCGTTTTGGTCAGCACGCGGACATTGAAGACCTTGAAACAGGCGAAATTCAACGCTGTAACCTCCGCCGTGGTATTGAGTCTCTAGTATCTGGCGATCGTGTTTTATGGCGCGAAGGATTGGAGTCTATGGCGGGCATCTCTGGTGTTGTTGAAGCGGTAGAACCTCGCTCTTCAGTGCTCACTCGTCCAGATTATTACGATGGCCTAAAACCCGTTGCAGCCAATATTGATCAAATGGTCATTGTCTCTTCGGTATTACCAGAGCTATCGCTAAATATTGTTGACCGCTATCTCGTTGCATCAGAAACACTGAATATTGCGCCATTGTTGGTCTTAAATAAGGTCGACCTTCTAGAAGCCGATGACCGTGCAATGTATGAAGAATGGCTCAAAGAATATGAACGTATTGGCTATAAAGTGCTTCTGGTCAGCAAGAAGTCTGGAGAAGGCATTGCTGAACTAGAAACCCTGCTGCGTGATCGAATTAATATCTTTGTTGGTCAATCAGGCGTAGGGAAATCCAGCTTAGTCAACGCGTTAATGCCGGAACTAGAGAGCGAAGTGGAAGAAGGCGAAGTCTCTGAGAACTCTGGCTTGGGCCAACACACCACGACGGCTGCACGTTTATACCACATTCCAACGGGTGGCGATTTGATCGACTCACCTGGAGTACGTGAATTTGGTCTTTGGCATTTGGAAGCAGAAGAAGTAACAAAAGCATTCGTTGAATTTCGACCATATTTAGGCGGTTGCAAGTTCCGAGATTGTAAACACAATGATGACCCAGGCTGCCTTCTACGTGAAGCTGTCGAGAACGGGGAAATTAACGAAACTCGCTTTGAAAATTATCATCGTATTTTGGAAAGCATGGTTGAAAACAAAGCAAATCGTCAGTATTCACGTAATAAAAAAGCCGATCTGTAATTGAGTTAAGGCTGTAACTGTGTAAAAAGTCTTCACCTAATACTGACAAGCAAATTAAATTTCAGTAACATCACGCGCCCTAAAGCGCGAATCTAACAGAAGTATCGGAATTAAAGATGGACAAGTTTAAAGTTGGACTGCAGTACTGGATCCCACAACACGGCCTCACTCGCCTAATGGGTAAACTGGCTTCAGCAAAAGCTGGCGGTCTAACAACAGCAGTTATTCGTTGGTTTATCAAACAATACAATGTGAATATGGATGAGGCAAAGCACTCAGATCCTAAGCATTTTAAAACGTTCAACGAGTTTTTCGTTCGTGAGCTAAAAGAAGGCGCACGCCCAATTTCTGAAGGCGAAAACGTCATCACTCATCCAGCCGACGCTTGTGTTAGCCAGTTTGGCCCTATTGAAGATGGTCAACTTATCCAAGCAAAAGGTCATCACTTCTCAGCACAAGAATTGCTGGGCGGTGACGCGAATTTAGCTGACGAATTTAAAGATGGTTCTTTTGCGACATTGTACCTATCTCCGCGCGATTACCACCGTGTACACATGCCATGTGACGGCACTCTGCGCCAAATGATTTACGTACCAGGTGACCTGTTCTCAGTAAACCCTCTGACAGCAGAAAACGTACCAAACCTATTTGCACGTAACGAGCGTGTGGTGTGTATCTTCGATACTGAGTTTGGTCCAATGGCACAGGTGCTTGTTGGTGCGACAATTGTTGGTAGCATTGAGCAAGTATGGGCTGGCACGATCACTCCGCCTCGTGGAAACACTGTCTACAAATGGGATTACCCAGCAGAGGGTGACAAGGCCGTGATCTTGAAAAAAGGCGAAGAGATGGGCCGCTTCAAACTGGGTTCTACTGTTATTAACCTGTTTGCCAAAGACGCGATTGAGTTTGACGCAAGCATGGAAAACGGTAAGCCAACCGTTATGGGCACACCTTACGCCTTGAAAAAATAAGTAAAACAACGTTAAAGAGCCCTTTATTAAGGGCTCTTTTTATTGATAAAAAGCAAAACTCCGTTCGAAATTTAGCCTCTATTTCTCAAACTCATACCTGCCTCTAAGACCCTCATTCCACAATCAATTATCCTGCGCTTAGAATGAATATTTAGAGGGGCAGCCAATGCCAAAGATGAGTGTAAACACGTTGGCGAAATTGCTGGTGTGCTTTTTAATTCCGCTCGGTGTTTTGATGATGCCGATCGATGCTATTCCTATTGACGATCTCACTTTAATTCAGCATCGCCTGTTGGCTATTTTTCTTCTTGCTGCCCTACTTTGGGTTCTCGAGCCGGTTCCCGTTTTTGCTACGTCCATTCTTATTATCGCTCTTGAACTGATCATGATATCGGATAAAGGTTTGCATCTATTTCGCAATCCACCAGCGGGGCATGATTTAGGAGAGTTAATTGCTTACACCGATATTTTCTCGGCCTTCTCTTCACCGATCATTATTCTTTTTATGGGTGGTTTTGCTCTCGCGATTGCGGCTTCCAAATACGAGCTCGACAACAACCTCGCCCGAGTGCTATTAAAACCATTCGGCACACAACCTAAGTTCATAATGCTGGGCTTGATGTTAATTACCGCCGTTTTTTCAATGTTTATGTCCAATACTGCCACGACCGTGATGATGCTAGCCCTGCTTGGCCCCATCGTCGCTTCAGCACCTAAAGGGGATTTAGGCATTAAAGCACTGGTGTTGTGTATTCCAATTGCCGCGAATACAGGCGGCATTGCGACTCCGATAGGCACGCCACCTAATGCGATAGCGCTTCAATATCTCACTGGAGAAAACGCGATAGACTTCCTATCGTGGATGACAATGGGTCTACCCTTTGTGTTGGTACAACTCACTGTAGCTTGGTTCTTGTTGCAAAAGCTGTTTCCGTCTAGCGAACCAGAAATGAAACTAAAGCTAGATGGTACATTCAAAAGGAGCTGGCGTGCGATCGTCGTCTACATCACTTTTGCACTAACCATTGTGCTTTGGATGACAACGAAAGTGCATGGCATGAATACATACGTTGTCGCGATTATCCCACTAGCAGTGTTCACGTTAACGGGCATTATGGGAAAAGAAGAGCTCAAGCTGATTAACTGGGATGTTTTATGGCTGGTTGCCGGTGGTATAGCAATTGGTATTGCCTTAGACAAAACGGGCTTAGCCGAAGCATTAGCGCACGCCATTGATTACAGCCTGCTATCACCATTTGCCGTTGTTTTAGCCCTATCGGTAGTGTGTTGGTTAATGGCGAACTTTATGTCTAATACCGCAACAGCAAACTTATTGATGCCTATTGCTGCCGCTATTGGTACATCAATGCCAAGCCTTATTGCGGTTGGTGGCCTACAAGGTTTATTGGTTGTCGTCGCCTTCTCCGCATCACTTGGCATGATCTTACCGGTTTCCACACCACCAAACTCTTTGGCTTATTCAACAGGCCTCATCGAGAGCAAAGACATGGCGAAAGTAGGCCTGATTCTCGGTTTGATTGGTCTACTTATCGTGTATGGCGCAGTTTTGGTACTGTTTTAATCGAAGAGCTCCATGAAAAAGCGTGTTGTCATGGAGCTGCTCGCCAGCTACTACCCTTACAGAGCGGCTTTTACATCCCATAAATTTCGTGCATATTAAGACTCCTCTACTCTACAAGGACGTCGACACATCATGGGTTACGAATGGCTTGCTTTATGCGCCGCTTTTCTGTGGGCAGTTTCTAGCCTAATTTCGGTCATTCCTGCACAACACCTAGGCGCATTTTCTTACAGCCGCTGGCGTATGGGCTGCACAGCCGTGATCTTATCAACAATGGCCTGGATGACTGGCGGCTGGTTAACGGTTTCTTGGGAACATGTAGCGCCAATGATGGCCTCAGGACTGATTGGTATTTTTATTGGTGATACCGCTCTATTCGCGTGTTTGAATCGTATGGGGCCAAGACAGGCCGGGTTACTCTTCTCTTGCCACGCCGTGTTCTCTGCCATCTTGGGCTACTTCTTATTTAGCGAAGTCATGACCACAATAGAACTACTGGGCGCATCATTGGTATTTAGCGGCGTGGTGATGGCGATATTCTTTGGCCGAAGAGGTCAAGTGAATAACGTCTTGGAAGACATTAAAGGTAACATCTGGGTAGGTATTGGACTTGGCTTAACCGCAGCAATGTGCCAAGCATTGGGAGGCATTATCGCCAAGCCAGTAATGCAAACCAGTATTGACCCAGTTGCGGCTTCTGCTATTCGAATGATCAGTGCCTTTTTCGCCCACAGCATGTTGTTAATTCTAGGAGTCAAAGTCGCTCGCTCGACGCAACACATTACTTGGCGCGTATTTGGTATTACTGCCCTTAATGGTTTCTTGGCGATGGCCGTCGGCATGACGCTAATCTTATACGCACTGCAAGAAGGAAATGTAGGTATGGTTGCACTTCTATCTTCAACCACGCCAATTATGTTGCTACCACTGCTCTGGATTTACACCAAACGCCGACCAAACCGATTTGCATGGTTGGGCGCAGCCCTAGCTGTGATTGGTGCGGGCATATTGGTTCAGTAACCTTGCAGACCAGCCCTTACTGCCAGATACAAAAAAGCCCGAGTTTAAACTCGGGCTTTTGTCATTCGGAGCCGTTAGTTAACTATTTAACTAGTACTTCACCCGTCATTTCTGCTGGGATTTCTAGACCAGCTAGAGAAAGCATGGTTGGTGCAAGGTCAGACAGTTTACCGCCTTCTTTGAATTCAACCGCTTTGTCACCTACATAGATTAGAGGTACTGGTAGGTTAGTGTGAGCAGTGTGGATGCCGCCAGTTTCAGGGTCGATCATCATTTCTGCGTTACCGTGGTCCGCAGTGATCAATAGTTGACCGCCAACTTCTTTGATTGCTTCAACCACTTTACCCACACTTTCATCTAGAGCTTCGATTGCTTTCTCAGCCGCTTCATAAACGCCAGTGTGACCAACCATATCTGCGTTCGGGTAGTTACAGATGATGGTATCGAACTTACCAGACTTGATAGCCGCAACCATCTTCTCTGTTAGTTCTGGAGAGCTCATTTCAGGCTGCATGTCGTACGTTGCAACTTTTGGAGAAGCAACCAACTGACGCTCTTCGCCTTCGAATTCGTTCTCAACACCACCGTTGAAGAAGAAAGTCACGTGTGCGTATTTCTCTGTTTCAGAGATACGTAGCTGAGTTTGACCTTGTTTAGATAGCCACTCACCGTAAGTGTTTTCTAGAGACGCAGGTGGGAATGCGATAGCTAGAGGGATATCAGCCGCGTATTGAGTCAGCATCACAAAGTTAATTGCTGGGAATGCTGCACGCTCAAAGCCGTCAAATGCAGGAACGAATGCACGAGTGATTTGACGTGCACGGTCAGCACGGTAGTTCATGAAGATAACCGCATCGCCATCTTGCATGATTGCCTCTTCTTGACCTTCCGCTTTGATAGCTGTTGCTTTAACGAATTCGTCGTTTTCTTCACGAGCGTAAGCCGCTTCTAGACCTGCAACTGCCGTTTCTGCTGTGAACTCAGCTTTAGCTTGAGTTAGAAGATCGTAAGCAACTTGGACGCGATCCCAGTTGTTGTCACGGTCCATTGCGTAGTAACGACCTACTAGAGAAGCAACGCGACCTTTACCTAGTTTCGCAAATAGATCTTGGAAACGTTGTAGTGAGTTTTCAGCACTACGTGGTGGTGTGTCACGGCCGTCTAGGAAGCAGTGTAGGTAGATTTTCTCTGCGCCACGCGCCGCTGCCATTTCAACTGCTGCGTAAATGTGGTCTTCGTGAGAGTGAACACCGCCTGGAGACATCAGGCCCATGATGTGTACTGCTTTTTCAGCTTTCACAGCAGAGTCGATTGCTTCAACTAGCGCAGGCGTTTGTTCGAACTCACCATCAGCAATTGATTTAGTGATACGAGTCAGGTCTTGGTATACAACGCGGCCTGCACCAATGTTAGTGTGACCAACTTCAGAGTTACCCATTTGACCATCAGGAAGGCCAACATCCATGCCTGAAGCAGAGATTAATGTGTGTGGGTTATTCGCAATCAGAGCATCCATTACTGGTGTTTTCGCATTCGCAATTGCGTTACTTGCTGTGTCTTCACGGTAACCGTAACCGTCAAGGATAACTAGAGCCAGTGGCTTCTTAGCTGACATAGTGATGACCTCATCAAATTTAAGTAACTTTTGGCGTAGGGCCTCGCTGCCCTATCTAACCTTGAAACAAAACTAGCGTAATTTTACTACACTTTTTAACCAAAACTGTAGGTTAAGATCAAATAATGTTTGCGATTTATTGTTGCTATCTTACAAGTTAAGCGAACAACGAGTCAGTGCCGACAATCGTGTTCCACAAGCATAGTCATTTCTAATACGCTTTGTACACCCCAGTCTAAGTTCGGTTTTCTTACGCTTCTCATTCTTATTTTTGCACTTGAAACAGCGCTAATTTAAAGCAACATCAAACAAGATGGATTAATACCTATTGTTCTCTTTTCTCAGTAAAACAGAAGTCACTTAAACCGATAAGTCCAATAGGCAAAAGCAATCAAGCTACCAGAGCAAAATGTACGGATAGTAAGGGCATAAAGGGTTTATAGAGATCTCAATTATTCGTTAGAAAATTTTAACCCTCTCGCCTAAGAGCCGTAACCTCGCTATACTCCTGCTTTATTTTTCCGCCAACAGCGTAAGAGCTCAAGACATGCAAGAGTACATTGAATTTTTCCAACAGAACATGATTCTATCTTTGGTTTGGGTAGGTCTTCTTGTCGCCTTTATCATGAACATCGTGAAATCAGCGACAGCCGCATACAAAGAAATCAACGTAAACCAACTGACTCATCTTATGAACCGTGAAAACGGCGTTGTAGTGGATATCCGTACCAAAGACGAGTTCAAAAAAGGTCATATCACCGACTCACTTCACATTTTACCGTCAGACATCAAAGCGGGTAACTTGGGTAGCCTTGAAAACCACAAATCAGACCCAATCATTGTTGTATGTAAGACAGGACAGACCGCTCAAGAAAGCGCAAACCTACTAGTAAAAGCTGGCTTCGAAAACGTGAGCCTACTAAAAAATGGTTTGATTGCGTGGAACGAAGCGAACCTGCCGTTAGTTCGCGGTAAGAAGTAGGAACGTGGCAAGAACGAAAGTTCGCGTTTAAACGCGCTTTTACCAAGCCTCGCGGACAAAAAACTGAGCAAATTGAAAGCAGTTGGAGCACTAAGTTGTGACGCTTTGCACGTAATACACGCTTCATCTAGTCAAGGTAGATTGGCTCAGTTAGTCTCAGGACATACCAGTTTTCTGAGCTTAGACGTTTCTAGGCTCAACAAATATTGATTTAAGGATTAAAAAATGGCTGAAGCAGCACCTCAAGACGCACAACAAAACTTCGCAATTCAACGCATCTTCCTAAAAGACGTTTCTTTTGAAGCGCCGAACTCTCCAGTAATTTTCCAGAAAGAGTGGAACCCAGACGTTAAACTAGACCTAGACACTCAAAGCCGTGAGCTTGGTGAAGGCGTTTACGAAGTTGTTCTACGCCTAACCGTTACTGTGAAGAACGAAGAAGAGACTGCGTTCCTATGTGAAGTTCAACAAGGTGGTATCTTCACTGCTGAACAAATGGAAGCTGGTCAACTTGCACATTGCCTAGGCGCATTCTGCCCGAACATCCTATTCCCATACGCTCGTGAAACTATCTCAAGCCTAGTCGTTAAAGGTACGTTCCCTCAACTGAACCTAGCGCCAGTAAACTTTGACGCGCTATTCATGAACTACCTACAACAGCAAGCTCAACAAGGCGAAGCTGAAGCGTAATTCACGTTTTATAAGTGACGAATAGCCACAGTGCTGACGTCACCGACTCAAATAAAATGCACAGAGCGTCTACCATTCGATGCAATGTGCATTTTTTATTTCTGACAAAAGTTCCTAGTTCCTAATCGCCAGAAGGCGTAAAATTTGACGATTAGGAACTAGATTCTACTAGTAGCAAGACAATTAGGCGGTAGCATGACACAAGCAAATACAAACAATGCTTACGGTAAAGACATCGCAATGACTGTGATTGGCGCAGGCTCATACGGCACCTCTTTGGCAATCTCACTCGCTCGTAACGGCGCGAACGTTGTCCTTTGGGGACACGAGCCAGAGCACATGGCTCGCCTAGAAGCAGACCGAGCTAACCATGCCTTTTTACCAGGTGTTGATTTCCCTGAAAGCTTGATCATTGAATCGGATTTAGAAAAAGCCGTTCAAGCAAGCCGAGATTTGTTGGTTGTGGTTCCAAGCCATGTCTTTGGCATCGTGCTAAACAGCTGTAAACCATTCTTGCGCGAAGACTCTCGCATCTGTTGGGCAACCAAAGGGCTTGAACCTGAAACGGGGCGCCTGCTGAAAGACGTCGCTTATGACATTATCGGTGAAAACTACTCACTAGCAGTATTGTCTGGCCCAACGTTTGCGAAAGAGCTCGCAATGGGTATGCCGACTGCAATCTCTGTTGCGTCTCCAGATTCTGAATTTGTTGCGGATCTACAAGAAAAAATCCACTGTAGCAAAACCTTCCGCGTATACGCCAATAGTGACTTTATTGGTATGCAATTGGGCGGCGCTGTGAAAAACGTTATTGCGATTGGTGCGGGTATGTCTGATGGTATCGGTTTTGGCGCCAATGCTCGTACCGCATTAATTACTCGTGGCTTGGCTGAAATGAGTCGCCTTGGTGCTGCGCTGGGTGCACAGCCAGAAACCTTTATGGGCATGGCGGGTTTAGGCGATCTTGTCCTGACATGTACCGATAACCAATCACGTAACCGACGCTTTGGCTTGGCATTAGGCCAAGGTAAAGACGTTGATACGGCTCAAGAAGAAATTGGTCAAGTGGTTGAGGGTTACCGCAATACAAAAGAAGTATGGCTACTTTCTCAACGTATGGGTGTTGAGATGCCGATAGTTGATCAAATTTATCAAGTATTGTATCAAGGAAAAGATGCGCGCTTAGCAGCGCAAGATTTACTGGCTCGTGACAAAAAAGCCGAAGGAAAGTAGCAATCTACCGCCCTTTGCAGCTCATCTGAGAAAAATTGAAGTTGTCGGGTCACGGAAGAACCACTCTGGATATTGAGAATGAAACACTGCGAAAAACAAAAAGTCTGGAACAAAATTGTCTCAGAAGCCCGTGAAATGTCAGAACAAGAGCCTATGCTGGCGAGCTTCTATCATGCCACCATTATCAAGCATGAAAGTTTGTGTGCCGCTCTGAGTTATATTCTGGCTAATAAATTGAACACCGCTTCCATGCCAGCGATGGCTGTACGTGAAGTGGTTGAAGAAGCCTTTGCAGCTGATCCAACCATCACTGACGGCGCGGCTTGTGATATTTGTGCCACGGTCAATCGCGACCCTGCTGTTTCAATGTACTCAATGCCATTGCTGTACCTAAAAGGCTATCACGCACTGCAAGGCTACCGAGTAGCAAACTGGCTATGGAAGCAAGGTCGTCACGCTCTTGCGACTTACCTACAAAATCAGATTTCGGTAGCATGTCAGGTCGATATCCACCCTGCAGCGCGCATTGGTAGTGGCATCATGCTCGACCATGCAACAGGCATCGTGATTGGTGAAACTGCCGTGGTCGAAAACGACGTGTCTATACTGCAAGATGTCACCCTTGGTGGTACTGGTAAAGAATGCGGTGATCGTCACCCGAAAATTCGCGAGGGTGTGATGATCGGCGCTGGTGCAAAGATTCTTGGCAATATCGAAGTCGGTGAAGGCGCGAAAATCGGATCTTGCTCTGTGGTATTGCAAGCCGTGCCTCCTCACACAACGGTGGCTGGCGTGCCTGCAAAAATCGTCGGACGTCCAAAAACGGATAAACCCTCTCTCGATATGGATCAAGGCTTTAACGGCAAGTCGCAAAGCTTTATCCATGGAGATGGTATTTAATCGTCAACAAACCTTTTTGACAACAACGTGGTAGGTAACTCTCAAGTGCGAAAACAAAATCACCCTGTTCTACGCTCGGCTATTTTATTAACTTGTGCTTTATCTGCCACTTATCCCATTACCTCCTCTGCTGTGAGTCAGCAAGAGCTCAAAGGCGTATCCAGTGAGATAAGCCGTCAGCGCAAATCGCTCTCTTCCCAAGAAAAGCAGCTCAATGAGTTACAGAAATCATTAAAAGATCAAGAGCTTGGAATTTCTAAGCTTGAGCGTGAAATACGACAAACCAAGTCTAACCTCGCACAAGCAGACAAAAACATAGAAAATCTAGAAGAGAAAATTGCCTTGCAAGAAGCACAGCGTCAAGAGCAAGAAGAAGAACTCAAACAGCTGCTGCAAACGTATTACGTAACCGAGCGAGCGAAGGCCAATGGTCACTTGTTAAATCAAGGTGTGGAAGAAGACCGCATGAGCCAATACTTCCAGCATTTAGCTAAAGCACGTGCTGAAGTGATTGATGCGATCACCAAAATAACCCAAGAATTAGCGCACAACAAAAACCAGCTCGAGCTAGAAAAAGAGCAAATCGAGACTCTGCTCAAGCAGCAATCCGAAAAACGTACAGCGCTAGCAAGTACACAATCCAAGCGTAAGCAAACCCTGAATAAGATTCAGAGCAGTATCAAGAATGACAAACGCTACTTAGCCGAGCTGCAACGCAACGAAACCCGTTTAAAAGCAGAGATCGCCAAAGCAGCGAAGCGTAATGCGGTGCCAATGGACGGACTCGGCAAACAGCGCGGTAAGTTGCCTTGGCCACTCAAAGGCAGTGTGTTACACAACTTTGGTACGCGACAAACTGGGCAGGTAAACTGGAAGGGCATGGTGTTGTCTGCCAACTATGGTCAACAAGTGAAAGCCGTTTATCCTGGTACTGTCGTATTTGCTGAGTATCTGCGCGGATACGGTTTAGTGGTACTGCTCGACCACGGAAAAGGTGACATGACCCTCTATGGTTACAACCAAGCGTTAACTAAAAAAGAAGGCGATCGAGTCACCGCAGGCGAAGTGATTGCTCTCGCGGGTGATACGGGCGGTCAAGACAGGCCATCGCTGTACTTCGAAATTCGTCGTAATAGTGAAGCGCAGGATCCGAAATCTTGGTTAAAGCGCTGATTATCTGACTTATTGACTTATCATAAAAAAAGGAGCCACTCGGCTCCTTTGTTGTATTCATGTTTTGGAAAATGCTATGCGTAGTAGGTTTCTACCGCATCAATAAAAGCATGCACATCATCTTTGCTTAACGCGTTGATTCCTGCCGCCGCCTCTCGCCCCCCACCTGTCGGGAACTGACCACACACGGCCACGGCACCTTGTTTATTGTTTAACGGGGCACGGAGTGAAACCGTATAAGTACCATCTGCATTTTCAGTAAGTACCGCATGCGCAGAGTCAGGGGTTTGGTTTGCTAGCCAGTTGCCATAAACACCACTGATTCGGCGTGATGCCGCCGTGTTTGGTAACTCAAACAACTTCAGCTTACCGCTCTCATGCATGGCAGGCACTGCGAGAGCCGCCTCCATGTCTTGTTGGTAAGCCGATTGCAATTGGTAGTATGGCGAGGCCGTATCTTCAATAGCTTCAAATGGTGACGTGTACTTCAGCAAAGCTCGGTACAGCTCCGCAGGGTGAAAGTGTAAATCTTCGACTTTCGATCCGTAGCCGTTGTAGTTAATTAAAGTACCCAGCTCTTTTAGCTGCTCTTTCTGTTGCTGCGACAAGCCCGCGTTATTCGCTAACTCATCGGCTTTAGCAATCATGTTATCGCCATAAGCCGCCGTAATCGCCCAGTCATGAAAACGCCCATCAAGCAACTTATCGACAATCAACGCCGTGCACATGTTGGCATCGAGATCGATGTGCGCATCCAAATTACCATGCTGAGGAATGTCGCCCGCTTTGTGATGATCGGCGTAAAAGACGTGCGCGCCTTGAGCCAAAGCTTGCTCTAGACCTGCCATGTTCTTTTCCATCGAAATGTCTAACACAGTCAGCTCATCACCCGCTTGCACATCTACTTTTTCCACCAGCTTGATGTCGCGCTTTACACCGGTTATTAACTGGGCATCGACAGGATCAGCCAAACGCAATTGTAGAAGAGCAATGATGCCATCAGCATCACCATTAAAAATGTCGTAATTCATGGGGCGATAGTTCCTTTATCGAGAATCTTATCCCTGCAAGGGTTTTTAGCGTATGGGACTATTGTGCGTGGCATATTTGACAAGTCAACTCGAGCCACGACTCGAAAATGAGAGTGACTCTCGAAATATTAAGCAGTTTGACGTTTAACTGTGTAGATTGCTAACCGCATCTTCTAATAACAGTAGCTGCTCTAAGCCCTGCTCAGTTGCTAATGGCTTAACGACATTAAGCATCTGCAACATCCCTTGCTTCACCATTTGCTCGGTAATGTTGGTTTTTGAAGCCATCGCGGATTGATACGCCAACCAACTACACGCAATCAAGTGCAATGTACATACCAATGACTTCAACTGTTGTTGATCGACATTCAACAGCTTCATCGTTACGAACTCTTGCATAATAGCAATGAGGTTCGCTTGCAGCTTCTCTTGCACATCGATGTACTGTTCGTGTAGCTGTTCATCTCGTGACAAGATTTCTGGTAAGTTTGCGTAGAAAAAGCGGTATTTCCACATCAAGGTAAAAATAGA
>NZ_JAWOVM010000095.1:0-13929 GCF_033339895.1 Vibrio sp. 1751 | reverse complement strand
GTTTCTTTTGTAAAGTCTTCAAGAACTTCGTTTGGAATGTATTCCGACCAGTTGTAGAAATACAGTTCTTGATCAGCAGCCATTGCAGGGGTAGCGATGAGCGTCGCTGCACATAGAGCGCTTGCGTAGAATTTACTTTTCATTTGTTTTCCGTTTTGTTTCGCGATTGGACAAGTCAATACTAGCTGGAGTTATCGAGTTGAGCCAAATCGCAGTAAGCACAAATATGTTCATTTAGCTTGAATATCGTTGTCTCCTTGTTATGAGACGATAAATCTATGATACCAAGACAAATAAACCTAGCAACGCGCGATTATATCAGCCTAAGACAAAAATAGGCAGCGTATTGCTGCCTATTTTCCTATGGTTGATGACTTGTTACACAAGCTAGATTATTGTCCCGCTTTCAGCTTGAGGAAATAATCTTCGTACTTAACGGTTAGATCACCAACCGCATCTTGCCATTCAACACGGTCAAGGTCTTCTTGAGAAGGGAACAGTGGGGCAACGTCTTTAAACTTAGCATTCGATTCTTCCACCGCCGTTAGGTAGCCAGTATCACGAGAGATTTGCTCTGCGATTTCTGGGCGCAGTAGGAAGTCGATCATCTTGTGAGCGGCTTCTACGTTCTTCGCACCAGAGGAGATAGCGAAGTTATCAACCCAGCCGATACCGCCTTCTTTAGGAAAAACGAGTTTAAGGTTTAGGCCTTCACTTTGTGCCGCTGCGGCGCTACCGTTCCAAAGCATACCAACACCAACTTCGCCAGACATGTATGGTGCTCCTGGGTTGTCAGAGTTGAATACTAGAACGTTAGGCATTAGCTTTTGTAGCTCTGCGTACGCTTCGTCGATTTGTTTTGGATCCGTAGAGTTACCTGAGTAACCCAGCTTGCGTAGTGCAATGTGGAACACTTCACGAGTGTCGTCCATCAGCATTACTTGACCTTCAAGCTCTGGCTTCCATAGGTCAGCCCAGCTTTGGAAGTCGTTTGGATCGTACATGTCCGCGTTAACCGCTAGACCTGTAATCGCAACAACGTGTGGAATAGAGTAGTCGTTATTTGGATCGTAAGGCTTGTCTAGGTAGTTTTTATCTAGGTTGCCGAAGTTTTTCAGCTTAGTCTTATCGATCTTTTGTAGCATGCCTTCGTCACGCATCTTCGCTACGAAGTACGTTGAAGGTACTACTAGGTCATAACCTTGGTTATGAGTTTTTAGCTTTGCATACAAAGTTTCGTTCGACTCGTAAGTCGAGTAGATTACTTTGATGCCAGTTTCTTTAGTAAATTGCTCTAGGATATTACTGTTAATGTAAGGACCCCAGTTCATAAATACTAATTCTTTATCATCCGCTGCCGCTGTACCAGAGAACAGAGAAAGCGCACATGCACTACCAGCTAATAGAGTAGCCCATTTTTTCATTGACGTTAGCTCCAAACCAAACGTTGTCCAATTTTGGACGATAGATAGAAAAACAGAATGGCATGTAACCATTCTGTTTCGTGATGTTAACGGGTGCGGATTCTACTTCACTTTTTCTCTTGCTAGCAACTGAGAAATTACTACCAAGACCAAAGAAACAATCAACATCACCGTTGCTAGGGCGTTCACTTCCGGTGAAATGCCCACCTTAACCATGGAGTAAATCTTCAATGGCAAGATTTCGTATGTTGGACCCGTTACAAACGAACTGATGATCACATCGTCCAAAGACAGGGTAAAGCTCAATAACCAACCTGCGGCAACCGCTGGTTTAGCGAGAGGAAGGATGATCTGTTTCAAGATAACCCACTCGCTTGCACCAAGGTCTTTTGCTGCTTCCAACATTTTCACATCAAAGCCATTTAAGCGGCTGTATACAGTTACCACAACGAATGGTAGACAAAAGGTGATGTGAGCAATCAATAGTGTAAAGAAGCCAAGCTGTGCGCCCAATACCAGGAACAGAGCAAGTAATGAAATCGCCATTACAATATCTGGAGACATCATCACGACAAACAGCATGCCGTTTACCGCACCCTTACCTTTGAACGAGTAACGGAATAGGGCAACGGCCGTTAAGCTACCAATGATGGTTGCTGCTGTCGCTGAGAATACCGCTACGTTCAATGAATGCCATGCAGCTTGCATTAGGCTATCGTTGTTTACTAAGGTTTCGTACCATTTCGTGGTGAAACCACCCCATTTCATACCAAATTTGTTGGCATTAAATGAGTTAACAATTAAGACGATGATTGGCAGATACAAAAATGCATACACCAGCGCCATAAAGCTAAATCTAACTGTGCGTCCCATTAGTCTAGCTCCACTTTCTTATTCAATAGTTTGCCTGCTCTGTAGTAAGCGTAAAGCATCACAGCCATTGCGAAGGTGAGGGCGATACTGGTCGCAGCACCAAATGGCCAGTCACGAGCGTTCAATACTTGGCTCTTAATAACGTTACCAATCAGTAGGTTCTTCGCACCACCAAGAAGGTCAGAGATGTAGAACATACCTAGTGCTGGTAGCAGAACCAACAAACAACCACCGATAATGCCAGGCATTGTAAGAGGTAGAATCACTTTCGTAATGGTTTGGAACTTGTTCGCACCAAGATCTTTCGCCGCCTCGATATAAGTGTTGTCCAACTTCTCGATTGCCGAGTAAAGCGGCAGAATCATAAATGGAAGCAGGATGTACACAAGACCAATCATTACTGCTGTTTCGGTGTACATAATACGTAATGGCTTATCGATGATTTCCATCGCCATTAATGATTTGTTCAAAATACCTTGTGTACCCAGAACAATCTTCAGGCCGTAAGTACGGATAAGAGAGTTTGTCCAAAACGGTACGATTACTAAGAACAACATGAATGGGCGCCATTTCTCTGGCATTTTCGCTATGATGTAAGCAAATGGGTAACCAATGACTAAACACAACAACGTCGCCACAATCGCCATGTAGAACGAGTGCATCAGCACTTTCGCATACAAGGGGTCGAGTAGACGTAAGTAGTTGTCGAAAGTAAATGTCATTTCGATTAAGTTTGCTTCATCACGCGTTAAGAAACTCGTACCGATAATCATCACATTTGGAACCAACACGAAAAGTGTTAACCAACCGACGATTAAGGTAATGATCGCGTTTTGAAGATTAATCTTCTTGCTTATCATTGAGGACTACCTCCCAGCTCTCAACCCAAGTGATAGCGACTTTCTGGCCAAGTGAGTGGTCCACATCAGGATCATCTTCGTTAAAGAATTCGCTAACCATTACACGCATGCCCGAATCCAATTGGATAACTGAATCAAGCGTCATACCTTTATAGGTACGCTCTGTTACGTGACCTACGATGCCTTTTTCTTCAGACTCTTTGATCTCTTCGATACGTAAGTCTTCTGGGCGAAGTAGTACTTGCAGTTTTTCACCTGCTTGCGCTTCCTGATCGTAGTAAACAACAGACTCGACACCTTCGATTTCTGCACGGATACGTTTCTCGTCGATACGCTCTAGCATGGTTGCGTTGAATACGTTGATCTCACCGATAAAGCGAGCAACAAATAGGTTCTTCGGCTCTTCGTAAATCTCACGTGGAGAACCATCCTGCTCAATAACACCGTCGCGCATTACAATAATGCGGTCAGACATCGATAGGGCTTCTTCCTGATCGTGCGTAACGAAGATAAAGGTAATACCAAGTTGACGCTGAAGCTGTTTAAGCTCAATTTGCATTTGCTTACGCAGTTTGTAATCAAGTGCAGATAGAGATTCATCTAGCAGCAGTACTTTTGGTTTGTTAACAACCGCACGCGCAATGGCGATACGTTGTTGCTGACCACCAGAAAGCTGATGAGGCTTACGCTGTGCCATTTTTTCTAGGCGCACCATGCGCAGTGCTTCCATTACTCGTGGTTCAATGTCCGCAGTAGGCGTTTTCTGCATACGAAGACCAAAAGCGACATTCTCATATACGGTCATATGTGGAAACAATGCGTAACTTTGAAATACCGTGTTGACGTGCCTTTGCTCTGCAGGAACCTGTGTTACATCCTGGTCATCCAAAATAATTTGACCGTTATCTGCCGTTTCAAAACCTGCAATCATGCGTAAAACTGTTGTCTTACCACAACCAGAAGGCCCGAGAATCGTCAGAAATTCACCATGATTAACATCCAGATTTAAATTACCGATGATTTCCTTACCATCGAAACTTTTACTAATACCAGATAAACGAATAACTGGCTTTCCTGCTTGCGGTTTTGCGTTCAACGTCTGTATTTCCCCCACGTTCAAGCCGGGATTATCCCAGCTGATGTGACACTAACCATTCACTTTTGAGGCGCGCATCATAATCACCAAAAGTGTGAAATTAAAGCATTTTCTTATCTTGAAACAGAAATAATTTTGCAGGAAAAAGCCATCATTCCTTACCATACTGTTTTTATGAGATTAATTGGCATCTAGACACAGTTTGATAGCACTAAACTTTGTTCAACAATTGTTTCAATTTCATGACCTTGAAAGTGGTTAATTATCAACCATACAGTTGAGATTGCAAGGATTGTAGGTGAGTTGTGATGTTAGATGTGGAAAGATTTCTTTATAATGACGATTACATTAATTGACTGGAATTCCAGTCAAAATTTTACAAGTTAGTCTTGGATAAACTATGAACGACGATTTTGAGAAAGATTTCAATCTTGGAGGGAGTGTAGAGCGAGCTTTGTCTGGCAACTACGAGCTTAAAGCTGGCGCTGTTTTTAACGAAGCTTGGCGAGCAACCATCCAGCACTTTTTATCATTTTCTCCTGCCATTATTGTATTGCTTTTTGTCCAGTTAGGTATTTTCTATATTGCATTAAAACTGCAGTTGGGCGATTTGATCGTTATTCTTGATGCGTTTGAGAACCCAGAGTCGTTCACAAACGATATTGTGTCTTCTATTTATGTCGCGAATTTCAGTTATGAGGTGATTAGCGCCCCAATTTATGCGGGGATAAGTTTGATGGCTATGAGTCATATCGCTGGCCTAAAGACTAAGTTGCGCCATGTTGGAAAGGGGTTGCAGTTCACCATTCCTGTTATTCTAGCAACGCTCATGAGCTTAATGCTACAAGGTGTGATTGGTATGATTTTTCCTTTACTGTCGCTGTATCTTTCCTTGGCATTTAGTCACTCTATTTTGTTGATTTGTGAGAAAAGGGTGCCACCAATGCAAGCGTTGCTGTTATCACTTCGCGCAATCAACAAGAAGATTTTTGTGGTCGCGGGGCTTTACTTAGGCGTGATGTTAATGTTTATTATTGCAGCAATGTTCTACGGTATTGGCTTGATTTTTGTGCTGCCATTCTTCTTCCATTTGAAAGGCATACTCTACCGCGAAATGTTTGGAATTAAGCTTAAGATCGTTACAACACAGAAAAACGATAATGATCACGATGGTAACTCACAGGTGTTTGATGCCTAATTCTTTGAAATCAATAAGTTTACGAGTGGCGGCAACCTGTATAGCCGCCACTTTTATTTCTATAGGCCCATATTTACACTACGAGAAACAGTTTAAATATGTGGAAAATCCTGACGTACTCTCTGGCAAGATTAAGCATGTCGATTTATCACACTTGCCATACATCGGTGATATCCCAGACTTCAATTCAATAAAAGATACGAAAGAGAAAAAAGCTGCTTTTTTTGATTTTTTAAGGCCTAAAATTGCTCTTGAGAATCAACGAATTCGTCATGAGCGGGCCTTTCTTACCTCTTTAAAGGTGGGACAAGTGACGCAAGAACAACAAGAGTATGCTCAGCGGTTATCATCTCTGTATTCGTTGCCCTTGAGTAACGATAAGATTGATCAAGCATGGCTAGACGAGATGCTTGTGAGAGTGAACGTCTTACCAGAAGCCTTGGTTCTAACTCAAGCGGCAAATGAATCTGCGTGGGGCACTTCTCGTTTTGCTACTCAAGCAAACAACTTGTTCGGCCAATGGTGTTATAAAAAGGGCTGTGGAATTGTTCCAGCGCAACGTGGCGCTAACAAAGTTCATGAAGTTGAAAAATTCGATTCTGTACAACAGTCTGTTCATGGCTACTTTATGAACGTTAATCGAAACCCAGCGTATGCAGACCTGCGTGAAATCAGAACATCTCTGGCTGAAAAGAACAAGGGCTTGTTAACGGTCGCAACCGCGTCAGAGTTAACGCATGGGTTGCTAGCCTATTCTGAACGTGGCATCGCCTATGTACACGATCTTCGCGCTATGATTCGTCATAACAACGCCTACTGGACGCAATAAAATAACGGATAAAATGAAAAAGTTAAGCCTAAGTCTGTTGGGAAGTGCGGCGCTAATTCTTGTATCGCCGATAACCCAAGCTCAAGAGTACATGTTCACGTACTCAAAGTTATACACTCAACTAAAAAACAACAATAAAGAAGGGCATGACGATGTGAAAGTTGGTGTCTTTTTTGTGGACGCAAAAACTAAACAAATTTGTACGATAGAAAAAGCTTGGATGGAAAAAGAAGAGCACTATGAAGAGTTTGTTATCCCTGCTTCACAAGAGTTGCCTTTACCTGTTGATAAAAACTTAAAGTCAGCGAATCCGTTGGTTTTTATCGATACCCCAAAAGATACACGTTGCGATTACTCACTTGTCGTGATGACCAAAGAACCATTACAGGGTAACGTTTCTTACGAGCAACTTAAGCCTCTTCTACCTCAAATGCAGACGATGCTGGAAGATTTAGGCGGTATGTTTGCGGGTTGGTTTACACCGGAAGTTCAAGGTGTGACGATGGAGTTTGCAAATCAACTGAATGATAAAGTGATTTTCTCAAACGGAACCGAAAAGCCAATTGTCAATGGCAAGATACAAGTCGCACTAAGTGAAATAGGGCAAGGTGGCACAATGACACTACCAGAACCGACGATGCGAGTGTTACCTTATCTACCTAACCTACCTAACGCAAAGAAATGAACACTGAACGTTTAGAAAGGGCTGCAATCGCAGCTCTTTTTTAATTTTGACCGTAACTAAAGTATCTTTCACACTCTTTTCTTAAAGACTCAATAAGACAAGCATTTAATCCTGCGTAAAAAGCTCGTATAATCCACGCCCCAAAGAAACCCATGTTAGGAAGTCCTAGTCGATTTATCGGCGATGTGAGAGCCCGCAATGAACCAAATAGATACAAGAAAAGAAACCCTAGAATTCAACAAGCTTCAGAAACGCCTAAGAAGACATGTTGGAAATGCCATTACTGATTACAACATGATCGAAGAAGGCGATGTTGTAATGGCATGTATTAGCGGTGGTAAAGATTCATTCGCGATGCTTGATATCCTGCTGAATCTTCAAAAAGCCGCACCGATCAAATTTGAAGTGGTTGCGGTAAACCTAGACCAAAAACAACCGGGCTTCCCTGAGCACATTCTGCCAGAGTATTTCGAAACACTGAACATCCCTTACTATATCGTCGATAAGGACACGTATTCCGTCGTAAAAGAGAAGGTACCAGAAGGCAAAACCACTTGTGGTCTGTGTTCACGCCTGCGACGTGGTACGCTGTATTCATTTGCAGAGAAGATTGGTGCAACTAAGCTTGCGCTAGGTCATCACATGGATGACATCGTCGAAACAATGTTCTTGAATATGTTCCACGGCTCTCGCCTTAAAGCGATGCCACCAAAGCTACGCTCTGATGATGGTCGTAACGTGGTCATTCGTCCATTGACTTACTGTCGTGAAAAAGATTTGATCAAATACGCTGAGCACAAGGATTTCCCAATAATTCCGTGTAACCTTTGTGGCTCTCAAGAGAACCTTCAGCGTCAATCTATAAAAGCAATGTTGATTGAATGGGATAAGAAGACGCCAGGGCGTGTGGAAGCAATTTTTAAATCAATTCAAAACGTAAGCCCAAGCCAACTAGCAGACCGCGAATTGTTCGACTTTGTTAACTTACCGCTAGATCGTGAAGGTAACCGCGAAGAGTATGAATTTAATGAGGCTGTCGTTTCTTCGACGAATATTGATGAATCGATGTTCATCGATGTTACGAACATCTAACTCGTAAAAAAGGAGGTCAATTAGACCTCCTTTTTTGTACCCAACGCTTTAACTGTTCCCAAACAAAAATCCCCCTGTATTCGGGGGATTTATTAGCGCGCTCAATACATAGCAATACTAAGGAGAGATTAGGTTGCTGTATTTGGATCGAGAGGACTAATGTAACCTTTTGGTTTTAGAGCCAACACATCGCAATTTATTTTATCAATTACGTGCTCCGCTGTATTACCAATAAAGACAGCAGAAAGCCCAGTTCGCCCTGTAGTACCTAAAATAACCATTGCAGCATTTAAGCGCTCTGCAGCTGCCGGAATGACATCTTCAGGTAAACCTTGCTCAACTATCGTTTGTTTTTCATCAAGACCATGTTTTTGGCGTAGTGCTTTCATAGCCGTTAAATGATGACCTCGCACCGCATCGGTATAAGTCGTTGGGTCAAATTCAGGAAGTTCAATCGTAATGTTCGCCGGTGTAACGGGGTAGGCGTTAACAAGATATGGCTTGGCCTCAAGCCGAGTGGTGATTTCTTTTAATCGCTCGACCATCGTATCGTTGAGATCAATATGAGTCGGGTTTTCTGAGCCCACATGTACTGAGGCAAGGATACTTGCTTGTTCCGGCCAAGCAGCATTCTTAATAAGAAGCACTGGAATAGGGCATTTTCGCAACAAGTGCCAATCTGTCGGTGTGAAAATGACAGACTCTAAAACATCATGCTTACGTGTGCCTTTGATGACTAGGTCATGATTGCCTGCGTAGACTTCAGCAATAATCGCCTCATAAGGGCGGTTGTGCCAGACAACACAAACATCAAAGTCGAAGCCATCGTTTAGGTATGGTTGAGCAATTTTACGCATCCACTGCTCACGCTGATGAATGACACCTCGACGCATAGCATCTCTTTCATCCACTGACAGCATTGACGTCATGTCATACGAGAAATCGTAAATGGATAAAAAGAAAGTGATTCGGCTTCTAGATACACTTTTCTGAGCTAATTGAACAGCTCTTGCAAGTGCGGGCTGCTCATCATTATTGATGTCAGCTACAACAAGGATCTTACTGTATATACTCATAACTAAGCCCACTTCTATTGCAAAACCAGATACTGAATGTAAATTAAATCAGTATTTTGGAGTACTCACCGTACATTTTTACTGTAGCTTAGTTTGGAGAACTTTTTGAGGACTTTCGAAAGGAATTTATGAGAAATATGATGTAGCTCATTTTCGAGCTACATCAATAATTAGGGTGTATTATTCTTTAGTTACACCAGCAAGTTCCATCAATGCATCGTGGTCTAAGATAGTGATATATTTACCTTTTACGCTTAGGATCTCAGATTTCTGGAAACGACCTAACAAACGACTAATCGTTTCGACTGTAAGACCAAGGTAGTTGCCAATATCACCACGAGTCATAGTTAAACGAAACTCTCTAGGGCTGAAGCCACGCTGAGAAAAACGCGTTGATAGGTTGTAAAGGAAAGCAGCTAGTCGCTCTTCTGCATTCTTTTTAGAAAGAAGCAAAATCATTTCCTGATCACCTTTAATTTCGTTACTCATCAAACGCATGATTTGCTGGCGAAGCTTAGGCATCTTACCCGATAGATCGTCTAAAATTTCGTATGGGATTTCACATACCATCGACGTTTCGAGTGCTTGAGCAAAGCTAGGGTGGGAGTCACCAGTGATAGCATCGAAACCGACTAAGTCTCCAGCTAAGTGAAACGCTGTGATTTGCTCATCACCTTGCTCTGTGATCGTATAGCTCTTGATGGTACCAGAGCGGATAGCGTATAGCGATTTTAGCTCATCACCGGCCTTAAAAAGCTCTTGTCCTTTTTGAATAGGCTTCTTACGTTCGATGATTTGGTCAAGCTGATCAAGTTCTGCCTCATTTAGAGTGAACGGGATACACAGTTGACTAATGCTACAATCTTGGCAATGAATGGCGCAACCGCCTGATTGGATACGCTTTGTTGCAGGTTTTTCAGAAATCATAACAACCTTTCACTATTTGATATACATCAATATTTTAGCATCGCTTAATCCTAAAGGGTAGCAAAAATGTCACCTCAATAGAGTTTAACGTTATATGAAACCGAGTAACGCTAAGGCTCCTACAGCGGTATACGTACCATAGCCAATAAGGATTAATGCTGAAATATTTCTAAATATTAATGATTTTTGTAATTTCTGAAAATGATTGGCACCGTATCCAATAATAAGCATTGCAGGTAGCGTTCCGAGCCCAAACGCAAGCATAATTAGGCCGCCGTTCATCGCACTACCAGAAACCGCCGACCAAGTAAGCGCTGAATAAACTAAGCCACATGGTAACCAACCCCAAATAAAGCCAAATGGCAACGCGTGAAGAGGATGCTTTAGTGGCAACAGATTCTTCCCTGCCGGCGAGATAAAGCGCCAGATATACTGCCCTAGCTTTTCTATTAAAAGTAAGCCTTGCCACCATTTAGCAATATACAGCGCGACCAGGATCATGAATAACGCAGCAATCAGCCTTAACCAAGCAAGAGAGTGCGTTAACCCACTAAGCTCAGATAAACCTGATATAGCACCACCCACTAATGCACCTATTAAGGTATAACTGATCAATCGTCCGAGGTTGTAGAAGAGGGGGATAAGAGGGGTAGTTTTATTTTTAGCAGAAGAGCCCATGGTAAGTAGAGACGCGATACCACCACACATACCCAT
The DNA here is from genome assembly GCF_033339895.1 of Vibrio sp. 1751. Taxonomy (NCBI): domain Bacteria; kingdom Pseudomonadati; phylum Pseudomonadota; class Gammaproteobacteria; order Vibrionales; family Vibrionaceae; genus Vibrio; species Vibrio sp. 1751. The sequence goes on along the minus strand of NZ_JAWOVM010000095.1, from coordinate 3,155 downwards.
ACAATGACCGGCTCCTACTAAGCCGATCATCAACGCACCGATAAAATCAGGAGTCATAAAGGTCGCTACTTTTTATCACTATTAGATTGGTCTTCTTCGTCGAGAAGAATGTTGTGCCCTTGCCGTTCAAGATCTTCAAACTGATCGCTTCTTACCGCCCAAAGAAAAACGGCGACAGCAACACAAACGAGAACGATAGCGATGGGAATCAATATATAAAGACTTTCCATGTTTGCTTTCTCTACTTATTTCTCTTTGAGCAGGCGCAAAGAGTTAGATACAACGATAATTGAGCTTGCAGACATGCCAACTACTGCAATGTAGGGAGCCACTAAACCTGCGACCGCCAAAGGCAAAATTAACAGGTTGTAACCCAAAGACCAAGCCAAGTTTTCTCGAATAATCTTTCTTGTACGCAGTGCAAGCAAACGTGCTTCTAGTAGCTTTTCGAGATTATCCCCAAGTAACGTCATATCTGCAGAAGCTTTAGCGACATCTGTACCACCGCCCATTGCGACAGAAAGGTGAGCTCCGGCGAGAGTCGGCGCGTCATTGATTCCATCACCAACCATCATAGTGATACTGTTTTCGTCCAAGCTCTTAAGGTATGCAAGCTTATCTTCTGGCTTTGCTGACGCGACGATGTGATCGATACCAATTTCATTCGCCACTGGTTGGGCGTTTGAGAGAGAATCACCAGTTAGCAGGGTTGTCTTAATTCCAGCGTCAGCAAAACGTTGAATAAAGGCTTTGCTTTCTTTTCGGATAGGGTCGCGGTAGTAAAAGCTAGCGACATGCTTGCCATCAACCGACAGATAGACCGCCTGGCTTTCACCACTTTCTTTGCCTTGAACAAAAGCAGCACTACCTATCTTAACGATTTTGCCATTCCACATACCCTCAATCCCTGAACCAATCACGTTTTGCACGTCAGACACGATAAAGTCATCATTGGTGTAAGTTGCAAAAGAACGAGCGATAGGGTGGTTTGCATGAGCCTCTAAAGCTGCAGCTAGTGATAGACAATCTTTCTGTGGGAGATCACTAAGTATCTTTGTTTCACAGATCTCAATATCACCTTTCGTTAGAGTGCCTGTTTTATCTACAACTAAGTGGTTGATCTTACATAGTGTCTCAAACACATGGCCTTTACGAAGCAAAATGCCAAAATTACCCATTCTAGAGGTAGCACAAGTGAGAGCGGTCGGAGTGGCCAGAGATAGCGCACATGGGCATGTAGCAACTAACACAGACAGCATGATCCAAAACGCATCATCTGGTTTTGTTTGATGCCAGTAAAACCAAGTACCAGCAGAGATGATAAGAATCACACCAACAAAGTAACGGGCGACAATGTCTGCAATTTCCGCAATTTTAGGTTTGGAGTGTTGAGCTTCATCTTGTAAACGCACGATGTTAGAAATCATTGAATCGGCCTTTGAGCTTACTACCTCAAGTTCAAATGATTCGTCTCCGTTTAGCGTTCCCGCATAAACAATATCGCCTTCTCGTTTCACAACATGCACTGACTCACCCGTTAGCATGGATTCATCAATATGAATACGGCCTGAAATAACTTTACCGTCAGCGGGGATATGTTCACCAGGTAGAACGCGAATACGATCGCCGACTTTTAGCGTCTTCACGGGTATCTGATCACCGTCCAGCGTTGTAGCAATTGCAGGAATCAACTTAAGAAGGTTACCACTCGCTGCAGCAGCTTTGCGACGAGCGCGCATCTCTAAGAATCGACCTACTAACAAAAAGAAGGTAAACATCGAGATAGATTCAAAGAAGACTTCGCCTTGTTCAGTTACTGTTGCAACTAAACTTGCAACATAGGCAAAGATCAACGCGATAGAAACCGGGACATCCATACCAAGGGTTCGGCCTTTGATACTGCGCCATGCGTTTAAGTAAAATGGAAGAGCGGAATAAAGCAAAACAGGAGTAGCAAAAATCAAACTTACCCAACGAAAGTAACTTTTAAACTCTGGCTCTAAATCACCAAAGACTTCGAGATACAGTGCAACGGCGAGCATCATGACCTGCATGGTTGCTAAACCTGCAATACCTAGCCGATATAGATATTGCTTCATCATTCGATGGTAAGAGGCTTCTTGCTTATCTGCTTCAAAAGGTGCAGCTTTGTAACCAAGTTTATGAATAACGGAAAGGAGCTCGCTTAACCGTACCTGAGTTTTATCCCAGGCTAGTAACGCTCGATTGGTGGTTGTATTAACACGGATAGATACCAACCCGGCCGTATTAGAAACTTGCTTTTCGATTAACCACGCACAAGCGGCACATGAAACGCCTTCCAAAGAAAGGGTTACTTCAGAAACATTTTCGCGATTTCGTACGAATTCAGATTGTACATCCGCATTGTCATAATGAATTAAAGCTTGGAGTTGCTCTGGTACTAGATCTGCCTTTTCTGCAGGCGCAGTGCGGTATTGGTAATATGATACAAGACCACTATCGACAATAGTCTGCGCCACAGTTTCGCAGCCCGGACAACACATGTCGCGAATTTCGCCCAATATTTCTACTTTGAAATCCGTGTTGGCTGGTACATCTTCACCGCAGTGATAACAGGATTTACACATATGCTTACTTCATTAACGGTGTTGAAGAGGCAGGAAACTCAACTTTACCTTGGATCATCCATTGCTTGTCGTGTGGTTGTAGTTCAACAAACCATGGTCCTTGAATAGATTCCTCAGCTTTTAGTCGGTAATTACCAGATGCATCCGCTGTTACAAGCTTTGTGAAGTCACGATCAGGAAGAGTACGATGAGTGAAAGTGGCCGTTAGAGCAGGGTAATGAGGTAGCTTCCCTTTAGCGAAAACAATCACAACATTGTTATTTTCAGAGGAAATCTCAGCGTTAAGACCTAGGTCACGAGCGACATTCATTTTACTAATGTCGATATTAATGCCTTTGCCTTTTTTATAGTAATCCTCGGCGACTAAAGAAACAGAGTTGTTCGAGAAAACGACCACAGTAATCACAGTCCAAACTACGACAGTAAGAGGAAGGATGATTAGGAACCACGGCCAAAATTGTTTATACCAAGGCTTTACCATAAAAAAGTTCTCAACAGCTAAATGAAAAAATGTAAGGCGTTAAATTTAAAGGAAAGACAGCCCCT
>NZ_JAWOVM010000094.1:0-14175 GCF_033339895.1 Vibrio sp. 1751 | reverse complement strand
CTACAATCAAAAATTGCAACGCAGTTATCGAGTATTTTAACAAGCTAGAATGACCAGTTATTTACTACGATTGGTATAACCTATACTCAATCTCACTAAAGCAACCAACCCCATGTGAAACTCCACAAACAAAAGGCTGAGGAGCAGATCTTTACCCTACAAACAATGTACTAGCTATTTTGATTTTGTTAGTTCGTATGGCCTTAATATGAATGTTCAATATAAATAGGAAAACACTTGAGGACTTACTAGAAAAAGTGGGCTCGCAAAATTACCAAACGGACTCAATTAGTGATGTTTGCATAAAAACACGTACAAGAAATATAAATGATAGATACAAAAAATCCCGCAGGGGATGCGGGATTTTTACTAGTGACTAAATTGGTTTAAAGGTGACTAGCCTTGAATACCAACGATTAACCATGGCGCATTAGGCGCAGTCAAGTCACGCTCTAGGTGCCAGATATCTTCGATTTCTTCTTCAACACCTTCTACTGTGTCACGGTAACGACCGCTAAACTGCAGACTAAGCTGTGCTTTATTTGCATCGTAATCAGCACGGACGATCTCCGCATCAACGTACATTACGTCAGTATGCTGCTCACCGTCGAGCTTCGCGCGCTCTGCTTTTAGGTCTTCAAACAAGCTTGGAGAAACATATTCTTCAATAGTTTCTAGCTGGTTGTGATTCCACGCACCTTGCAGGATTCGATAGTGTTCACGAGAACCATTAATGAACGCTGCTTGGTCAAAACCCGGTGGGTAGTTATGTGGTACGTCTGTTTGAGCGCCAAAACCACCAAAGCCACCATTATTTGTGTTTGGTTGTTGCTCAAAGTTTTGCATGTTTGGTTGCTCAAACTTAGATGCGTTGCCACCAAATGCAGGCTGTTGACGATGCTGGTTCATACTGCCCTGCTTCGCACCTAGCATACCGCGCATTAGTTTAAAGATGACAAAGGCAATCAAACCAATAATTAGGATATCCATAAACTGGATACCTTCAAAAGCACCGCCAAAGAATGCAGCAAGTAGACCACCAGCAAGAAGTCCGCCTAGCAGCCCCCCCATAAGGCCTTTCTTACTTGAAGACTTTGTCGTCTGATCTTTGCCGACCGTATTGGTGTTTTGTTGCTGTTGTTTCGGTGCTGGTGCAGTTTTGTAGCTCTTACCGAAAGACTTACTGCCACCAAACTTCTTCGCTTCCGCGATAGGCGTTACAGCAACAGTAAACATCAATAAAGCAACAATAGAAAATAAACGTTTCATCGTTATCCTTAAAGTTAGCTATCTAAGATAGTGCCCCATTTTCAAGACGAAACAATCGTTGTTTCAAACAGTAGCACGCCAAAGATGATTTTTAAGTCATCATACTCTGTATACCGATTGATGAAAATAGCTTATAGAAGCTGACATGTATCAGAATATTGCCAAAAATGCAGACTGCTCACACTGCTTACAATTCAGCTGAAGGCGCTTGATCAATGTAAAAAAAGTATGGAATAAGTTCACTAATACTCCAGATTGTTTTACTTGAATTAGAATCAGTGACACAGCTCAGAATCCTACACCTTGAGGGCACTTGGACACATTGCCTTGTTGACGGTTAATAGGTAGCTGACTATCATATTGAACGATGTTCAATAAAGTAGTTTGAGAGTATGGCGCGCAGAAACGATCACACCCGAGAAGAGTTAGTGAATTTGACCTTAACAACGGTCAAAAACTTTTTAGATGAGAATTCTTACCACGAACTCAGTCTTCGTAAAATCGCTAACATGATTGGTTACGTGCCAAGCACATTGGTAAATGTTTTTGGTAATTATAATTTGTTGTTGCTTCATGTTGTCGCTCAAACTTTAGATGAGTTATCTCAAGAAGCACGCAAAGCGACTAATGACAGCAAAGACTCCCATCAAGCGCTTTTTGAACTCGCTTATTGCTACCACGATTTTGCTCAAAAACACCCATACCGTTGGCAGTTAGTGTTCGAACACAACATGAATGGAGCAGAACTTCCGGAATGGCATGCCAAACGTATCGATGGTATGACGGGAATGCTAGAGTCACTATTGGCTCAAATCGCACCACATCGTACTGAATCCGAAGTGATTCAAGCGAGTCGAGTCCTTTGGTCTGGCGTACATGGCATTACTTTACTCAGTGTTGATGATAAGTTTTTCTCTAGTGAACCGATTGATGGCAAAGAATTGATCAGTAATCTTCTTTCTAACTACCTCACGAACTGGTAACAAAGGATTATCCATGTCATCCGACAGACAGCCGTCCTTACTTACGCAGAGAAAGTTCCTGCCCTATTTCATTACTCAGTTTTTTGGCGCTTTCAACGACAATATTTTTAAAAACGTTTTGCTGTTGTTTGTCGCATTCGCTGGCTCCAGTGCACTACCTATTTCGAGCAATTTGTTCATCAACCTTGCGGCAGGCTTGTTCATTCTACCGTTCTTTCTGTTCTCTGCTTCCGCTGGCGTATTAGCCGACAAATATGAAAAGTCATGGTTTATTCGTAAGGTCAAACTATTTGAAATAGCCATCATGCTCTTGGGTGCCATCGGATTCATAACCGAAAGTTATGGTGTGCTTTTATTGCTACTGTTTTTAATGGGCACACAGTCAGCATTTTTTGGCCCAGTTAAATATGCCCTTTTGCCTCAAAAGTTAAATGCTAAAGAGTTAGTGCCCGGCAACGCTCTTGTTGAAGCTGGTACCTTTATCGCCATCCTTATTGGCACCTTAGGCGCTGGGATTATAGCCTCTGCAGACAACGCAAAATACCTCGCCGCATTTTGTGTCGTGATCTTCGCATTGTTAGGCTACTTGTCGAGCCGCTCAATCCCCTTTGCTGCAGCCAGCGCACCCAATCTCTCTTTTCGTTGGCAACCATACAAGCAAACCAAACACACGCTCTCTATCGCCAAATCCGATCGAGTTGTTTTTCAATGCATAATGGCAATAAGCTGGTTTTGGTTTTTAGGCGCCGCATATCTAACACAATTCCCGAATTTCACTAAGATTTACCTAAATGGCACCGAGAGTGCGGTGTCTTTCTTGCTCGCTCTATTTTCCATTGGTATCGCGCTAGGGTCGCTACTTTGCAATTGGATCTCAAACCATCGTATAGAAGTCGGTGTTGTGCCAATTGGTGCCTTTGGCATTACGGTATTTGGGTACCTAATGGCCACTTCCATTCCCAATGATCTACCTACTTTCCATAACTTTGTAGACTTCTTTAGATATGAGCCTTTTTGGCCATTATTTTTCTACCTATTGATGATTGGTGCTTCGGGCGGTTTGTTTATCGTGCCTCTTTACGCATTAATGCAGCATCGAGCAAAGGAAACCGAACGTGCTCAAGTCATCGCAGGGCTCAACATCTTTAACTCTCTGTTTATGGTCGGCAGCGCTGTCTTAGGTATTGTGTGCCTAAGTGTAATCAAGATGACAATTCCTCAACTGTTTGCATTGTTAGCCATTTTAAATTTCTTAGTCGCCGCTTACATCTTTTTGCAAATTCCTATTTTTGTAGTTCGCTTTGTCATGTGGATGCTTACGCACACCATCTATCGAGTTAAGCATAAGAATCTACACAACCTACCCGAGCATGGTGGGGCATTGATTGTATGTAATCATGTAAGCTACATGGATGCATTGCTACTTAGTGCCGTATGCCCAAGGTTGATTCGTTTTGTGATGGAGGAAGATTACGCCAACCTACCTCCATTAAGGCGCTTTTTACGTCGAACTGGGGTAATTCCAATTTCAGCGAGTAACAGAAGCTCTATCAGACGTGCATTTAACGATGTGGAAGCTGCGCTAAGCGAAGGTCATATCGTCTGTATTTTCCCTGAAGGAAGATTAACTTCAGATGGTGAAATGAATGAATTCATGCGCGGTATTGATATAATCCTACGTCGTAGTCCAGTACCTGTCATACCTGTTGCACTTAAAGGCTTATGGGGAAGCTATTTCAGCCGCGCAAAAGGTCGCGCATGCTGTGGCTTACCGACTCGATTTTGGTCAAAGCTAGAAATAGAGGCAGGACAACCGGTGCCACCAAACGAGGCAACGGCAAAAACAATGTTCGATAAAGTGCATCAACTTAGAGGCGACTGGCGATAAATACACTTGAACACATGTTTAGGATAACTGAACATGTGTTCAAATCATTAAGACAAACTGACCACACCCAGTGCGATATACTCTCCCTTTCATTCACAACAGCGAATAAAAACCTTGAATAGAAACTACCTCCTGTTTGGATTGGCGTTACTTTTTTGTCTAACCCCTCTTGCCTCCTCTCCCATTGCTCTAGTTATCGGTTTTCTACTCGCAAGTTTTGGTTTTGTGCCTTCCGAGCTGCCCATCGCTTCTTTTACTAAAAAGCTGCTGTCTTACTCGATTATTGGCTTGGGCTTTGGCATCAACTTCGAGCAAGCGCTTACAGTCACATCGGATGGTATCGGCCTGATCATCGCCACTATTACAGGCACACTGATCATGGGCACTCTCATTGCCAGGGTGCTTAAATTGGAGCGAGTAACCGCTTACTTAATCTCATCAGGTACTGCAATTTGTGGTGGTAGCGCAATTGCTGCTGTGGCACCGGCGATTAAAGCGAAAGACGAGCAGATTGGATTAGCACTGGCAACGGTATTTGTCCTGAACTCCATTGCACTCTTTGTGTTTCCTGTGATTGGACATGCTTTAGGGCTAGATCAACACACGTTTGGCACATGGGCTGCGATTGCCATTCATGACACATCTTCTGTTGTCGGGGCTGCCTCGGCCTATGGGGAAGAAGCACTAACGACGGCAACAACATTGAAACTCGCGCGCGCTTTATGGATCATTCCTGTTGCTTTGATCAGTGCCGTCATCTTTTCAAGAGGCCAAAAAGAGAATGGAAAGAAAAAACTAGCTATCCCTTATTTCATTTTTTGGTACTGTGCAGCTATCGCGTTTAGCGACTTCTTTCCTCAATTTGAAATGGTCTATCACGGCATTTTCATTGGAGCAAAGCAAGCGTTGGTTGTATGTCTGTTCTTGATAGGTTGCAGCATTTCAATTTCAAAACTAAAGTCAGCTGGAGCTAAGCCGCTGTTGTTTGGTGTGACTCTGTGGGTGCTAATTTCTACCACTTCTCTAAGTTGGTTACTGTTTTAGATATTGGTGGTCTGCTTATCGCGTTGAGGGGACGGTATTTCCCGTTTGCTATTTTTGTATATAACGACCAACGCAATAGCGATCAAAAATGCCGTTAGCTCTGCAAGAGAGCGGGCTAGCCCTTCACTACTTATCGCGATACCAATTTGTAGTGCTACTGCCGCAATTAAAACTAGCTTTGCCATCCTGAACCTTATGCATTTTCTCTCCACTAAGAAGCATAATTATGATTCAGAGTTATAAGGATACGAAATTCTCTTTATGACTAATACATAGCAAAATTGACTAATGCTGAAGTGATGACAACAGCCACTCTTTCACGGCCTTACGTGAAATTTTGATCCCACCTTCTAGTAGAGTTTCTGGCATTACATGGTATTCCACTGGCCATTTAAACTTCTCTAACTTTGATTGCAAGTGCTGGTCATACTCCGACTTGCTGCGCAATCCATTGGTCTGAATCACAGCTACTGGTCTATGACCAAACTCCGCGTCTTCGACTGGAACCACTATACTCTGCACTACACCATCAATTTGGTTCAAAGCGGCTTCAATCTCTTCACAATGGATATTCTCACCACCAGAGATAAACTGATTGTCGGCACGGCCGATTATCTTTAATTCATCACCTTGCCACTCGCCAAGATCTTTGCTGTCAAACCAGCCTTTCTCATCCAGAAATGGGGTAACATGTCCTTGATGGAAATACCCTGCCGCTAATGTCTTACCGCCAACAAAAATGCGTTGGTCAACTAATTTTATCTTACGGTGCTTCAATACATGTCCAGCATTACTGGTGCTGTCAATTCTCTTTGCGGTAACGGTAGAGGCCGCCTCCGTCATCCCATAACCTAACCACGTCTCAATGCCTTGCCCTGATGCTCGTAGTGCCAACTCATGATCAACGTGACTGCCGCCCAGTAGCACATGTGTCAATGACAAATGTGCATCATCATCCAATAACCGTTTGAGCTGAGTCGCAACCAAAGAAGCGTGTGATACGCCCTGAATATCATCAACAAGTTTCCCTGAACCGACTTTTAGTGTTGCTCCGACATATAGCCAACGATAGACAATCGCTAATCCAGAGACGTGATACAGCGGAAGCGATAACAGCCAAGCATCTTGCTGAGTGAAAATGAACTCCTGCAACAAGCCCTCTGCAGACGCAAGATGCTGTCGATGTGTATGAACCACAGCTTTAGGCTCCCCTGTAGAGCCAGAAGTAAATACTACTGAAGCTAGCCGATCATGATGATAGCTATCTTCAGTCAACGAATCACTCTCTTTCTGTGATACTACAGGCGGTGAAAGCAATGTTGCCTTGAGTTTTTGTATATCATGTTCAGAAAAGGTCGAAGCGCACTCCAGAGAAAACCAGATAAACCGAGTTTGATCAGGCCTGTAAAGTGTAGCAAGCTTACCCTGCAACTTATCTAGTGGTTGTTCCATGGTCAGCGCAGCGAGCGCGCCTAACTGTTTGGAGGCAAGATAAAACAACAGTGTTTCTACTTGGTTCTTGCCAACCAAAGTCAGCACATCCCCCCGAGTTACACCCAAGTCATTCAAATAGTGAGTGTATTGGTCAATACGCTTCGAGAGTTGTTGCCAGTTTAATACTTCTGTTGATGTCTTGAGTGCAATAGAAAAAGGGCTCGTTTGAGCCCAATATTTCCATGGTGCCTTCGCAATATTGTCTACGCAGAATGCCACACAATCTCCTGGTCTTTTAGAGGAAGAACGGGAAGTTCACACTTAGGCCAGCCCTGCTCTAGCTGAGCTTTGAATAAGCCAATCGTATCCAAACCTGGAACTTCATCAGGCAGCTGCCATTGGGCAAAGCGCGCTAATTGAGTTAAACCGAGACTAGATTCAATGCTCGAGCTAATCACTGCTTTCATCCCCAGTGACTTCGCTTTCTCTATCAGTGTAATACAAAAATCCACTGAACCAATGAGTGTGGGTTTGATGATGATCGTTTTCACACCAGTTAGATCTTCAAGACGGAAATCTTCACGACGAACCGCATCTTGCAATGTTTCATCCCAAGCGATAGCAATACCAGTATTAATCGCAAAAGAGAGACTATCGCCAGGAGAGCGGCACGGCTCTTCTAGAAACGTGATTCGTTGACGCAGAGACGGAGCAATGTACTTAGCGAACTGCTGCGCTTTTTCTGGTGTCCAAGCGCGATTGGCATCGAGTCGAAGCGTTAATTGAGGGATTGATTCAAGAAAAAGGTTCACAAGCATGCCATCGCGAATTGGCTCATAAAGTCCAACTTTCACCTTAGCGACTTTCTCACCTTCCATTTCGTTCAGCTTTGGAATGAGCTCATCTGGGTCGCCAGTGCATAGTGGCGCTGTTTGGTATTTACCTTGTTGTGGTAAGCCACCAGCTAATTCAAGCTGTGCCATCGATAAACCAAACGCAACCGACGGGTACATCTTGGCATAATCCACATCCAACTCTGCTACCCAACGCTCCGCCTGTTCTTGTAGCTGAACACCCGCATCTTCGGTGCTCTCTAAGCTAAAACCAGGAAGAGGAGCGACTTCTCCAAGCCCTGTTTTACCATCTTCGGAAAGCGCAACAACATAACCAACACGTTCGGTTAGCTTGTTGTCACGTAGGATGACACCACTATCCATGGGCAAGCTATAACGATAAATTTTCGCTTCACGCATAATTCAAGTCCTATGTAATGCCGTATATTTGAGCGTTCTGACGAGCAATCCCACCAGCCTCCCAGAGGGCGAGGCGCTCAGGAAAAAAGGAACAGAGGAGCTAACACGCTCCTCATTTAGACGGATTATGGGTTGCGAGGGAATTTATCGAAGTCTGGGCGACGCTTCTCGTTAAAGGCATTACGACCTTCTTGGCCTTCATCAGTCATGTAGAACATCATCGTTGCGTTACCCGCTAGCTCTTGCAGACCCGCTTGACCATCACAATCTGCGTTTAATGCAGCTTTCAGGCAGCGCAATGCCATTGGGCTGTGCTGTAGTACTTCACGACACCAACGAACGGTTTCTTTCTCTAGATCCGCTAGTGGTACAACTGTGTTTACTAGGCTCATGTCTACCGCTTCTTGAGCATTGTAGAAACGACATAGGAACCAAATTTCGCGAGCTTTCTTTTGGCCTACGATGCGAGCCATGTAAGATGCACCCCAACCGCCATCAAATGAACCCACTTTAGGGCCTGTTTGACCAAATTGAGCGTTGTCAGCTGCAATCGTTAGGTCACACATCATGTGCAGAACATGACCACCGCCCACAGCCCAACCCGCTACCGATGCGATCACTGGTTTTGGACAAGTACGAATATCACGTTGGAAGTCCAATACGTTTAGGTGGTGCGTACCTTGGTCGTCTTTGTAGCCGCCGTAGTCGCCACGGATCTTCTGGTCACCGCCAGAACAGAATGCGTCTTCACCTAGACCTGTCAGAATGATCACGCCAACACCAGAGTCGTAACGCGCATCTGCCAACGCATCAATCATCTCTTTTACCGTTTGAGGACGAAACGCGTTACGCACTTGAGGACGCGCAATGGTGATTTTCGCGATACCATCTTCAGACTTATGGTAATGAATGTCCTCGTATCTCTCGCCGCAATCTTTCCATTGAACCGGAGCGTAAAGTTCTTCTTCAGAAATGCCTACTGTTTTAGCCATGGTGATTCCCATTGTTCTCGTTACTCTCACCAAAGTGAGACTGAATTATTTGCTTGGTATGTATCGCAAACTGTTTGGGCTGCTCTTGATGGACGTTATGACCAGCGCTTTCAACTTGTCGATACGCCAACCCGCTACGTTGTGCCAGTTGGCTAAATTTTTGGTCTTTCTCACCACACAAGTAATACACTGGTATGTTCTGCTTTTGCAGTGAGGGCAACAAATATGCCTGTTTGGCTAACGATGTCGCCATCAACATATTCGCCACCGCTGAGCCAAGATTATCACTTCGCTTCGCAATGAATGTTTGTCTTTGCTCATGGTTTAGTGAAGAAAACACCGCTTGTTGGTACCAATCGTTCAAAACACGTTCAAGTGGTTCAGTTTTGAAACGCATTGCCCAGCGAGCATCATTCTCTAATCTCACCTGTTTCTCTGACTCAGTTTGAAGCCCGAAGTTTCCCCCTTCAACAATCGCGCCCGCAATATTGAGATCTGGAAAGCATTGATGGGCAATACCATGCATCGCAATGCGGCCGCCCATAGAGTATCCAATCAAAATAAGTGGTTGTTGTGAGGGAAATAATAAAGATAGTGTGGAACCAAGAAGTTTGCAGCAATCATTTAAATCGCAGCAAAAAATAGATTGGCTGCGTCCGTGACCAGGAAGGTCAACCGTAACACGTTCATATTCGGGTAACGCGTTGATACACGATTGCCAGTCTTCACCGCTACCAAACAAACCATGCAAAAACACCAGAGTAGGCAAAATACTACTTTGGTGCTTTTCCGTTGCTGGGAAGCGTTTAGAATAGAGCATGCAAATTCTTGTTGAAGGATTTTAGTTGCTCTACCGCTTGGTTCGATGGCGTTTGAACTTCAACCACTAACGCCCCTTCGCCGCTAGCAAAATGCTCAGAGACTATAGATTGATACTCAGCCAGCGTGTTCGGTTTGCAATACTGTAAACCAAACTGTTTCGCTGCATGTTCAAATTCATAACCATGAGGCATTTGATAGAACGACTCGCGATGCTCTTGCGGTACAGGCAGTAAGTCAAAAATCGCCCCACCATCGTTGTTAGTAATCACCAACACCGAAGGCAACTTGTTGTGCGTAAACAGTGCCAATGAGTTCAGCCCATATAAGGCAGAAGTATCGCCAATAAACATTAACATCGGGTTCTGGCGCGCGCGTTGTACCCCGCTTGCTGTGGCAAACAGCCCATCAATGCCAGACGCACCACGGTTAGTGAAAACCTCTGTGTTATCAAGCTTGCCGAACATGTCGATCAATCGGACAAACAGACTGTTGCCAACAAACAGATCCACACCCTGAGCACGCTCAGCCACATCAATCGCTAACGCAATCTCACTCAGCTCACTCTTAGGGTCAGAAGCAAACAAGCCTTTCGCGTGTTGCGTGACCTGTTTGATGTCCGCGGCAAGTTCATTTGCCCAACCAGCATGTTCTGATGAAAACTCCGTCGTACGTTCAACCCATGAGCTTGGCTGCTCCGCCCAGTGCCATTGTGGTAAGTGGCTTTGGTTATCTCGCTCTAATCGAGGCGATACGTACCAATATTGAATGTCACCACCTTGCTGATTACGTGCTACGTGTTTTTCTAACCAGTGATTAAAACGTTTAGAAATGATTCGACTACCGAACTGCACGATTAAGTCACAGCCATCCAGTAGGCTTGCCAATTTCGAATTCTGCAACCATAAATCAAAATGCGCCCAATCCGAACTGACACCACTTTGTGGATCAGCAAGGACTGGCCAGCCCATTTGCTCTGCAAACGCTCGTGCAGCTTGAGCCTGGACCAGTGGCAAACTACCAATGACCACCACACCTTTGTTATCCCCACAGCTTGGAATTGCACTGCTGGTTTTCGGGTTAAAGCGCTGGCAATACGTCACCTTGCTATCTCGCCAGCCAGCAACGGTATCAAGGTAATCCTGATAGGTACTCTTTTCTGTATTGGAGTACAAAGGCTCTGGAAATGCACAATTAATATGAACGGCACTACCCTGCAATTGCTGAGTAAACATCACTTCGTCAACAGAGGTCAGCAACCAGTTAAGCGACGTTGCTAAATTTGGGCTTGGTAAATTCAAACTGGCCGAAACATGATGTGAAAAAATACCCAATTGATTTATCGCTTGGTTTGCACCACAGCCGACAAGTTCTACTGGACGATCTGCTGTCAGCAGCACCAGTTTTTCACCAGTAAGTTTGGCTTCGGCAACCGACGGTAGTAAGTTCGCCACTGCCGTACCAGAGGTAACGATAATTGCCACTGGCTCCTGAGTAGCTTTCGCTAAACCAAGAGCCATAAAGCCCAGTCCACGCTCATCAAAATGAGTATGAATGGAAAAGTCGGACTGTTCTGCCGCTTCTAAAGTTAAAGGAGTAGAACGAGATCCGGGAGCGATACAAACATGCTTAACGCCAAATCGCTGAAGCTCAATCAATATGGTTTCTGACCAAACTCGATTGAGCACCGCTTGGTCATGACTCATGATGCGACTCCCAATGGCGGATGATCAGAAATCAGCGTAAGTAACGTCGACATTTTCTTATCAAGTTCTGCCCACTCATGTTCTGCCACAGAACCAGGCACAATCCCTGCGCCCGCAAACAGTTGTACTTGATCACCGAGCACAAGCGCGCTTCTGATTGCGACACAAAACTCTGCTCGTTCATGGCTTATGTAACCCATTGACCCCGCGTACCAGCCGCGTGCAAAGGGCTCATTATCAAGAATAAACTGCATGGACTCTTGGCGGGGTAAGCCGGCAACCGCCGCTGTTGGCTGAAGCGCCGATAACAACTGAACACCATTTATCCCCGCTCTTAGACTAGCGTGAATATTTCGCTTAAGGTGCTGCACTTTTCGTAGTCTGACCAAACTCGGTTCAGCTTCCACTTCAACCATTTCAGAATGCGGTGATAGACGGTCAATGATGTCGTCCACCACATACTGGTTTTCGTTGAGGTTCTTTTGGTCTTGGGATAACCAATTCGCCAACTCCATATCTTGAGTGGCATTGTCTCCCCGACCAATCGTACCTGCTAACGCTTCGGTATGTAGCTCATGCCCTACGCGAGAATACAAACGTTCTGGCGTAGACCCCATAAAACTGTGCTTACTGTCTAAGCTCAGCATGAAATGGAAGCTATGATGGTTATTTAAGTAACTTGCTTTAAGTAGCTGTGCAGCACTTAATGTGTTATCAAGCTGCACGGTAGAGCGACGCGCTAAAACCACTTTCTTAAAATCATCATTCTCTATACCAGTCAGAACCTTATGAACTAACTCATTCCATTGATGCTGACTTGGCGTATGAACAATAGAGCGGATGTGAGACGAAATTGGAGCTAAGGTCGCGACCTCACAAACCAGTTTCTTCAACCCAGCTAGAGTTCGCGATTTGTCTTCTGAAATATTAACTGCGAGAGACCACTGTTGGTCAAAACGAATTAACTCAATTTGAGGCAAAAAGAAAAAAGAAGGCATACAGCGACGATTCTTCTCATGCTGTCCATCAAAAGAGCGCCCGCCCCAGATTCTTTGCCCTTCACCTAGAATGGTATAAGCAGGACCTGGCTCAACAAAAGCGTGCAATTGCCCTAGTGCAACGACCTCTTCACGTGTATCGCGGGACTGCCAATAAAACTTAGGGAAAAGTGGTTGTGCATCAAGCCAATCAATAAATGAGAAATTAGGTTTCTCACTAAGGGGCTCGACCAGACGTGTTTGATTGCCTTCCGATTGCTGAACTCGCTCGATAATTCTCTTTACGGCTTGATGGAACTGTGACAAATCAACCTCGTTGTATGTGAGGATAAATGGTAACTGACGGCTACTCTAAGTTTAGACCCAAAGCAAATCAAGGTCGTATGCGATCTTTTGCAAAATCCTGTGATAGCAAGCGAGCAAAACTTAACCAGCAGAAAGATTATTTACAGATATATATTCTAATAAAAAACAAATTATTGTATTTTAATAAAGAAATTAACGAATTTTTAGGAATTAAACAATGCAAAATATCGGGATGTCGTCAAAACTCGACAATGTCTGCTACGACATTAGGGGGCCTGTACTCAAACATGCTAAGCGCATGGAGGAAGAAGGGCATAAAATCCTAAAGCTAAACATTGGTAACCCTGCCCCATTCGGTTTTGACGCCCCTGATGAGATTTTAGTCGACGTGATTCGTAATCTGCCGACTTCTCAAGGCTATTGTGATTCCAAAGGTATTTACTCTGCTCGTAAAGCTGTGGTCCAACACTATCAGCGTAAAGGTATACGCTCGCTAGATGTCGAAGATGTGTATGTAGGTAACGGCGTGTCTGAGTTGATCGTAATGGCCATGCAAGCGCTATTAAACAATGGCGACGAAATGCTGATCCCAGCACCAGACTATCCGTTATGGACAGCTTCAGTTGCACTATCTGGTGGTAAGCCGGTTCATTATCTATGTGATGAAGAGGCTGACTGGTACCCAGACCTTGAAGACATCAAAAAGAAAGTCACACCAAAGACACGTGGCATTGTTCTGATCAACCCGAACAACCCGACAGGTGCGGTATACAGCCGTGACTTCCTACTTGAAGTGATTGAGATAGCACGCCAGCACAAACTGATCATTTTCGCAGATGAGATCTACGACAAAGTGTTGTACGACGGTGCAACACATACCTCAGTCGCCACACTCACTGAAGACGTGCTAGTCATGACATTCAATGGCCTTTCAAAAGCCTACCGTGTTTGTGGTTTCCGTGGTGGCTGGATGTTCTTAACGGGGCCTAAACATCTGGCTCAAGGGTACGTGAATGGCTTGGAGCTGCTTTCATCGATGCGTTTATGTGCAAACGTACCAATGCAACATGCCATTCAAACCGCGTTAGGTGGATACCAGAGTATCAATGAACTGATTTTACCTGGCGGACGCTTGTTAGAGCAGCGCAACCGAGCGTATGAACTGATCAATCAGATTCCTGGCGTTTCTTGTGTCAAACCTAAGGGTGCGATGTACCTCTTCCCGAAAATCGACACTAAAATGTACAACATCAAGAACGATCAACAGATGGTTTTAGATTTCTTAAAACAAGAGAAAGTCTTACTGGTGCAAGGTTCCGGCTTTAACTGGCCAAAACCAGACCACTTCCGCATCGTGACACTACCGCACGTTGAAGATCTAGAAATCGCCATTGGACGTTTTGAAAGATTCCTATCAACCTACAGCCAGTAATGAATCACTGGTAGTAATTAGTGCTGATCTCTCATATGCTTAGAGGAACTC
>NZ_JAWOVM010000093.1:0-14358 GCF_033339895.1 Vibrio sp. 1751 | reverse complement strand
TTTCTGTCAAACATGGTAATGCCAAACATCGGCGCGTTTATCGCGTGGGGCTTTATCACTGCTCTATTTATCCCAACTGGATGGCTACCAAACGAAACGTTAGCCTCTATGGTTGGCCCAATGATTACCTACTTGCTGCCACTACTTATCGGTTACACCGGTGGTAAATTAGTTGGTGGCGATCGTGGTGCGGTAGTCGGTGCAATCACAACAATGGGTGTGATTGTCGGCACAGACATCCCAATGTTTATGGGTGCAATGATGGTCGGCCCAATGGGCGGCTGGGCTATCAAGAAATTCGATAACTACATCGATGGTAAAGTAAAAAGTGGCTTCGAGATGTTGGTTAACAACTTCTCTGCGGGCATCATCGGCATGCTGTGTGCGATCCTTGCTTTCATCTTTATCGGTCCATTCGTAAAAATTCTTTCTGGTGGCTTGGCGGCTGGCGTTAACTTCCTAGTTTCTGCTCACCTACTACCACTGACTTCAATCTTCGTTGAACCTGCGAAGATCCTTTTCCTAAACAATGCGATCAACCACGGTATTTTCTCTCCACTGGGTATCCAGCAAGCGTCTGAAACAGGTCAGTCGATCTTCTTCCTAATCGAAGCAAACCCAGGTCCTGGTCTAGGTATCCTGCTAGCTTACATGGTGTTTGGTAAAGGTACGGCTCGTCAAACTGCAGGTGGTGCATCAATCATCCACTTCTTCGGCGGTATCCACGAGATTTACTTCCCATACATCCTAATGAACCCTCGCCTAATCCTTGCGGCTATCGCAGGTGGTATGACTGGCGTATTCGTTCTAACTATCTTTAACGCAGGTATCGTTTCTCCAGCATCACCAGGTTCAATCTTTGCAATCTTGTTGATGACTCAGAAAGGCTCAATCGTTGGTGTTCTAGCGTCTATCGCAGCAGCAACAGGCGTGTCATTCGCCGTAGCAGCACTGCTAATGAAGACTCAAACGTCAACAGAAGAAGACGGTGATGAAGCAGCACTAGAGAAAGCAACATCACAAATGAAAGACATGAAATCTGCATCTAAAAACGATGCGGTGGTAAACAGCCAAAGCAAAGGTGACGTAGACCTAGCGACAGTACAAAGCATCATTGTCGCTTGTGATGCGGGCATGGGCTCGAGTGCAATGGGCGCGAGCATGCTACGCAAAAAGGTTCAAGACGCAGGTCTGAACATCCACGTAACCAACCTTGCCATTAACAGCTTACCAGAGAGTGCAGATATCGTGATTACTCATAAAGACTTAACGGATCGTGCACGTAAGCATGCTCCAAACGCACACCACATTTCATTGACTAACTTCCTAGACAGCGAAATGTACAACCAGCTAGTCACCAAACTACTAGCCGCACAAAACCAATCCGCAGCCAATGACGACCAAATGGTAAAAGTGTCGCTCGTGGCAGCAAACGACGACAACTTCGAGCCACAGCAAACGTCGGTGTTCCAAATCCAGCGTGAGAACATTCACCTAGGTTTGAAAGCTGCCAACAAAGAAGAAGCGATTCGCTTCGCGGGCAACAAGTTGGTCGAACTTGGCTACGCAGAACCAGAATACGTAGACGCGATGTTTGAGCGTGAAGCATTGGTTCCAACTTACCTAGGCGAATCTATCGCAGTGCCTCACGGCACGGTAGAAGCGAAAGACCGCGTGAAGAAAACCGGCATTGTAATCTGCCAATACCCATCGGGTATCCAATTTACTGAAGACGACGATGATGTAGCGAAACTGGTTATCGGCATTGCCGCTAAGAACGATGAGCACATCCAGGTGATTACCACCATTACGAACGCGCTCGATGAGCCGGAGGCAATTGAGAAGCTAACCAGCACCAACGATGTGGAAGAGATTCTGAACATCCTTGGCGGTCAACAAGCGGCTTAATTACCCCTTTAATTTGCTCCTGAGGCAAATGAGGTCAGCTGTCACCCCCTATGCGGTTGGCCTCCCCCTAGTTTCGTAAGTCAACATTTTAGACATTGGTAGGTAAGAATTATGAAAAACGCAGTTCATTTTGGCGCAGGTAACATTGGTCGTGGCTTCATCGGAAAACTCTTAGCAGATGCAGAAGTCGAGGTCACATTTGCAGACGTTGACGCTCCACTCGTCGACCAACTGAGTCACAAGCAAGAATACAAAGTAAAAGTGGTCGGTACTGAGTGCCAAATCGACACAGTAACTCACGTCACCGCGGTAAACTCAGCCAGTGAAGATGTCATCGACCGCATTGTAAAAACCGACTTGGTAACAACAGCGGTTGGCCCTAACGTACTGGACATCATTGCAAAAACCATCGCTACCGGCATTGCTAAACGCTTTGCAGCAGGTAACGATAAACCATTGAACATCATCGCGTGCGAAAACATGGTTCGTGGCACGACTCACCTAAAAGGTGAAGTGTACAAACATTTGGATGAATCATTACACGCGAAAGCAGACGAGCTAGTTGGCTTCGTCGACTCCGCAGTGGACCGCATCGTACCACCAGCAGAAGCGGCGAACGATGACCCACTAGAAGTCACTGTAGAGAGTTTTAGCGAATGGATTGTGGATGAGCAGCAATTCAAGGGCGAAATCCCTGACATAGCTGGCATGGAAAGAACCAACAACCTAATGGCATTCGTAGAACGCAAGCTATTCACTCTCAATACAGGCCACTGCATTACCGCTTACCTAGGTTGCTTGAAAGGCCATCGCACCATTCGTGAAGCAATTGAAGACCCAAGCATTCACGCTGAAGTAAAACAGGCGATGCAAGAGAGTGGTGAAGTGCTGATCAAACGCTACGGCTTCGACCGTGACATGCACAACGCCTACATCGAGAAGATTTTAGGACGCTTTGCCAACCCATACTTAGTGGATGAGGTGGATCGCGTAGGTCGTCAACCAATTAGAAAATTGGGTGCAAACGATAGATTAGTGAAGCCTTTACTCGGTACAATTGAGTATGGCACTGAAAATAAAACACTTTTGAAAGGCATTGCCGCTGCGTTGAAGTACACTAACGACACCGACCCACAAGCAGTAGAACTGCAAACCTCATTAAAAGAAGTGGGTGTGAAGAAGACGCTAGCGACATACACAGGTCTTGCAGAAGACAGTGATGAAGTGGCTCAAATCGAGACACTTTACAACCAACTTTGATTTACCTAGGGGAGCTTGGCTCCCCTTCTATGTCCTTCTCTGCTTGAAGAGTTGGGATAGCTAATAATTAGAAATGTATTCAGTATATGGCAGATAACATCAACGAAACCGAGATCATTGAGCGATTAAACAGCGCACCATCGGTACGAGGCTTTTTCATTGCAGCAGTCGACGTTTTTAACGATTCGATCGACGGGTTGGTGCAAAGAATCTTTCGTAAAGATAACTTCGCTGTTCAATCGGTTGTCGGTCCGCTGCTACAAGACTCTGGACCGCTGGGCGATCTGTCTGTTCGTTTGAAGTTATTGTTTGGCTTGGGAGTGCTCCCCGATGACATTTACCACGACATCGAAGACATCATCAAACTCAAAAACCAACTCAATAGTGACGCTTCAGATTACGAATTCACTGACCCGAATATTCTAGAACCAATTAAGAAACTGCACTTGGTGAAGAAAATGGGCATGGTGCAACTGGAAGTCAGCGAACCAGATGACGACATCGACCTTGAG
This sequence comes from Vibrio sp. 1751, assembly GCF_033339895.1. Taxonomy (NCBI): domain Bacteria; kingdom Pseudomonadati; phylum Pseudomonadota; class Gammaproteobacteria; order Vibrionales; family Vibrionaceae; genus Vibrio; species Vibrio sp. 1751. The sequence continues at coordinate 10,678 of NZ_JAWOVM010000093.1, read as the reverse complement.
TTTTATCAGCTACAGCTGCAACGTCAACAACAAATCATTAAGTCAGGGCTCTCACTTGCCATTGTCGAGATTTGCAATGAGCTCGGCAAAGACAGCCCTTTTTAATCGAAAAACTGGCAAGGAAGCCTCCTCAACTCGCCCCTCTTTTTGCACATTCTTCTATACAACGTGCGTGAAAGCCATCACAGTCCATATTCCGATGTCTCTGTAACATCAGACCAATCTATCGCTAGTATTGAAACGGGATCGCATGCTTTCAATCGAAGACACTAAAACTAAGTGGGAGTTTTTCCAGAAACACCACTGGGTATCTCCAGAATTTTCCCGCACTCCCGTCCTCGAGTCGTGGGAGCGTTGCATAAAGCAATGCAGCCCTTACACCTGGTCAAAGCCACATATTGCCTCTGGATTTACCTTCTCATCTCTGATGAAACGCAACGAGCACCTCATCGAATGCGCCACGACCGTACTTGAAGACACTTACGACATGCTAGGGGACGAAGACCTGCTATTGATGGTAACCGATGGCAACGGCTGCATTCTATCTGTTGTGGGACATGACTCAATGCGACAAGAGATGCAAGCGCTCGGCATAAAACAAGGCTGTTTTCTCTCCGAAGGAAAGATAGGCACAAATGCAGTCAATCTCTGTATTAGTACTCATATCCCGTGTGAAGTTTTCGCAGCAGAACATTTCAATCGCCACTTACATCCTTATGCCTCTGTAGCGGCGCCTGTTTTCGACCAGTTTGGCAAGTTACGCGGCACAACATGCCTTCTCAAAAAAGCAGAGAGCTATAAGAAAGAAGACTTAGTCATCATCGCGTCGAGCGCGAAAGAAGTCAGCTTGCAAATCCACATTCAGTCGGAACAAGAAAACATGAACCGCCTCACTTGTGCGCATAACGCAACGTTAGAGTGCATGGATGACGGCCTTCTGGCCTGGGATGAAGAAAGCCGTATAACCATGGTAAATCACCAGTCCGAGCGTTTGTTAAACATTGAAGCCAGTCAGGTCTTGGATAAAGAAGTCTTTTCTGTTTTGCGCTTCCCACCGAATGTCCTTACTAGTATTGAGTCAGGTGCGAGCATAAACCGTAAACTCACAACGGTAGAGGTTCGTGGCGAGTTTGTTGAAGCGATCATCACCTTGCGTCCACTCAACGACGGCACACACTTATTGTTCTTGCACCCTATCGATAAAATTCGCGAACTTGCTCAACAACAAATAGGTGGCAGTGCGCGCTATACGTTCAGCACTTTGCCTGTCATTTCACGAAAAATGAAGCATGTCATTACCGTGGCAAAACGGGCCATAAAGTCCAAATCACCAATTCTAATTACAGGTGAAGAAGGCGTAGGAAAAGCCACTCTCGCCATGGCGATTCATAACGAAAGCACCTACAAAGAAGGGCCATTCATTACGCTCAACTGTCGCTCCATCAATACAGAGCAACTGGTCAAAGAAACCCTGGGATACGACGAGGGGCAAGGCATGCCTTCAAAGTTTGAGCTCGCCCATGGCGGTACGCTCTTTTTAGAAAAGGTGGAATATCTGTCGCCCGATTTACAAGCCGTGCTACTTAAGTTGTTAAAAACTGGGCTCGTCAGCCGCAGCGACAGTTTGCGATTGATCCCCGTAGACTTTCAACTTATCACCAGCACCTCTTCAGAGATCAGCGAGTATGTCACTCAGCGCTCATTTGGTCGGCAACTTTATTATGAAATCTCCTCGAACGAGCTGCATATTCCACCACTACGAAAGCGTAAAGAAGACATTGAATTTCTCGTCCAGCAGCTTATCAGCCATTACGAACGCCGCCACAATGTGACTATCTCGATAGAACCAGTCGCACTGGAAGCGTTGATGAATTTTCGTTGGTCAGGCAACAACTCTGAATTAAGAAATCGAACTGAGCGAATTTTGCTTAACCGCAGTTCCAACTTAATCAAGCTGAACGATATTCCTGAAGACATTAAACTGAATTCTCGCCATACCGCAGAAAATACGCCAGTAATCACGTTAGAAGAAGCCGAGAGAAGAGCGATTGTTCAGGCTTGGAATCAGTGTGATGGCAAAATGCATGATATGGCGAAAGCATTGCAAATTGGCCGCACGACCTTATGGAGAAAAATTAATAAGTTTGGGCTGCAGGAGCAAATGAAGCTGTATTAAGTCGTGAATTGGCGTTCCTATAACAAAAGTAAAACCGGCGTAAGCACGCCGGTACAGGTGTACTAACGATAAGGTATCGATTAAACATCGACAGACAACTGACGAATCTGCGCTTTTAGTCCCGGTAGCATGCTCGAACTGGCGCTGAATTTTCGCAACCCCACGCGGAGCAATGTTTCTGTGGCATTTGGATCGCCAGCCATCTCACCACACATACTAACCGGTATGCCCGCGCGATCGCCTGCTGCACACGTGAGCTCAATGGCTTTTAGTACCGATGGTTCAAAGTAGTTCACCAATTCAGCAACAGCGGCGTTACCTCGATCGGCGGCCATAACATATTGAGTCAAATCATTGGTGCCGATAGAGAAAAAGTCGACTTCTTGGGCTAACGCATCAGCATTTAATACCGCGGCTGGCACCTCAATCATAATACCAACGCGCAAATGAGTCGCATCCAAGCCGAGTTGGTTTGCTTGATGCGCCAACAGCACTTTTACTTTTCTCACTTCTTCAACCTGAGCCACCATCGGTATCATCAATTGAATATTCGGTTGCTCGTGAAAGGCTCTCAGAATGGCTCGAAGTTGAGCGGTAAACAATGACTCATGTTGAAGGCACAACCGCACCCCTCTCAAACCTAAAAATGGATTATCTTCCGCTGGCATAGGATAAGCGGCTAAAGGCTTATCACCGCCAACATCTAGACTACGAATCGTAAGTGGCTTATCACCAAGTGCGGCGGCAATATCACGATACACTTGGTATTGCGCTTCCTCAGTTGGCAACTCATCACTGTTTTGAAATAGAAACTCAGTCCGAAATAGACCAACGCCCTCAGCTCCTGATGTTAGTGCATCATCAATATCTTTCGGTCCACCAATATTGGCGAATACTGGAATATGGACACCATCACAGGTGACTGCGGCTTGCTGAGCACTCGCTAGTGCACTTTGTCGGGTGCTTTGCCACTCAATTTGTTGCGCTTCTAATTCCTGCTGTACGGCATCTGAAGGAGAGAACCATAAATGCCCTCGGAAGCCATCAATAGTCACCACTTGACCAGCACGCACAGCATCAAGGCAGCCCTGAGCTTTAACGATGGCAGGAATCCCCATCGCACGAGCAAGAATCGCACTGTGAGAGGTTTTCCCTCCTTCACTCAAACAGATACCAAGCACTTTCGATTTATCAAGCCCGGCCACATCAGAAGGCATCAGGTCGCGGGCCAACAAAATACTCGGTTCCTGAATGTCGATGGCATTAGGCGTTACGCCTGTCATTTCGACCATAACTTGGCGTGCGATATCATGTACATCTGCTTCGCGTTCCCGCATGTACTGACTTTCTGCCTGGCGAAACTCTTCGGCCAACGTTTGCAGTGATTCTACCCAAGCTTGCTCGGCTATCATGCCCGTTTGAATTCGCGACTCGACCGATGCCCATAATTCTGGGTCACTGAGCATCATGCTATGAGCAGCAAATATTTCCCCTTTCGGCTGCTTCGCTTGCTCCTGCAAATGTTGAACAACCACGCCTATCGCACGCTTAACCCGTTCAATTTCATCTTGTTCACTTTGGAAATCACGTTCAGGCACTGCTGGCATTTCATGAGTAAAAAGGACAGTAGGAGCAGTAGCGATACCGTCATTGACTCGAATACCAACAACAGCACCTTCAATCTGATTTGAGGCCATGCCATCGAGCAGAGTATCTGAACTTTCTTCAGGTTCGATAATGCCTTGCTCAACCGCCTCTTTTTCTCCGAAGTGCTCATAAGCTAAGGCTTCAAATGCCTTGATTGCTTCACTGGATTGAGAGCCGAGTGCGCACAGCGTGATCGTCTCTTGGCTACGAACGCCAAGTTTCGCAATGCTGTTTAAGCTTTTCGCGTTCACACGGCGCTCGCCTTTTTTCAACCATAATTGGCAGTCAAAAGGCGCGAGTGCACCAACAATGGCCGCAGCGGGACGAGCATGTAATCCATGCGGATTTTGCACCACCCAATCAAATGTCCATTCTTGCTCAAAGTTCTCTGATACTGGCGCTATCTCAGCGGATGTTAGTGGCTGATCACCAAGGTGCTCTTGTTTTACGCTTAACGCATTCTGTGCCTCTTCGACTACCGTCGATAAAGGCAGTCCGGCGGCGGCAGCCACCGACGCCGCCATGGTTCCTTCAACAATAGGTGCCGAGATAAGGGTGACATTTTCCCTCACATGATCATCAATCAGGTCCAGAGCCATTTCCGTGCTAAGCAACGCGCTGCCAAGATCCATCAACACAACAACCCCTTGTTGATCTTGTACCTGCTCAATCGCTTCCATCACGGCAATGGCATCGGTTCCGATCGGGTTCTCTGGATCATCAATCCCAGCCGCAATCGCAAGCTTGGCTTTGCCTTGCGTCATTTGGGTGGCAAGTTCTGCCACCCCTTCGGCAAGTCGACGACTATGAGATACAACTACAATTCCCACCATCTTAATTACCTGCTATTGCCTGCTGTAGTGCTTTAATCATTAACAAAGAAGAGGTTGCACCGGGATCTTGGTGACCAATACTGCGTTCACCTAAATAGCTTGCTCGCCCTTTTTTCGCCAACATTTCAATCGTGGCAACCGCGTTCGTTTCTGCTAGCTCAACCATTTCATTAAGTAAGTGATCGGCGCTCATGCCATTTTCTAACGACGCCTTCACGCTAACTAAAACGGGTAACCAAACATCACACATGGTTTTATCACCCAGTTCCGCTTTACCACGAGACACCACGCCATCCACACCGCTTTTTAGTGCATCGACCAACTCTTCAAACGTTAGTTGCTCTCGGGTTCCGACAGCGGCAGCCGTGCGAATAAACAGCGTGCCATACAGCGGGCCACTTGCCCCACCAACACTAGAAAGTAAGGTCATGCCCGTATTCTTGAGAATGCTGCCGATATTTTGGTCCGCAAATTGCGGCAGTTTTTCAGCAACTTTTTTAAAGCCACGGTTCATATTGAGACCATGGTCTGCGTCACCAATATCACGATCAAGGTCGGTCAGAAAATCTTGATTCTCTTGATACGTTTTTGCACATAACTCTAGCCAGTGAACGATATGTTGTTTTTCAATTTGCATGTTTGCTCCCCCCTCTTACCACTTGATCGCGGCCGTATCGACAGGAGCATCGAACAGCTCCAACATCTCTTTATCTGCCTTCAGCAACGTAATCGAAACGCCTTCCATATCGAGTGACGTACAGAAGTTACCAACCATATTACGCACGATACGGAACCCTGCTTGCTCGCAGTTATGAGCCAGACGGCGGTACACTCCGTAAAGCTCTGAAGTTGGCGTACCACCCATACCATTCACCATCACGATGTAGTCGTGTTCAGCGGCGAAAGGCTCAATGCTGGATTCCACTTCATCCCATTCACCTTCGTCACGATTCCAAATACGCAATGTGCGCTGATAAGGTGTGTTTTCAGCAACTTCAGCAAACATTTCATCCACTAACGTATCGACATCGGTGTATTTCACTCGCTTGATACCTGGTTCGCCATGGATACCAACACCAAACTCCACTTCATCATCTTCCAGAACAAAAGATGGTTTACCTGCTGCGGGTACAACACAAGCATTAAGCGCCACGCCAAATGAACGACAGTGATTATTCACGCGACGAGCCAGCGCTTCACATTGCTCCAACGAATAACCTTTGCTCGCGGCAGCCCCAACTAACTTTTCAACCAATACCGTTCCAGCAACGCCACGGCGACCAGCGGTGTATAGGCTGTCTTTGACTGCAACATCGTCATCCACCAACACCGACCCAACTTTGATACCATCGGTATGAAGCAGCTCCACAGCCGTTTCAAAGTTCAACACATCGCCGGTGTAGTTTTTAATGATAAACAGCACGCCCTCACCGGTATTCACTTGGTTACCACATTCGTACATTTGATCTGGCGTTGGTGAAGTAAACACCTCACCAGGACAGGCGCCTGTCAGCATGCCTTTACCAATAAAACCAGCGTGCAAAGGTTCATGACCACAGCCACCACCAGAAACCAATGCCACTTGCCCCGGCGTTTCCTCATGCCACATGTAACGAGGTTCGTAGTTCGCTTTTAGCTCAGGGCGGGACAATGCCAGGCCTTCCATTTGCTGCAATACAACATCATCAACTTGGTTAATTAATTTTTTCATCGTTCTATCTCATTCCATTTATATTTTTATGTAGGGTATGAATTCATCTTAAACAGAGAAAAAACGTGCTCAACAAAAATCAATCTGTTTCATATTGAAACAACGACTTCGGTATTTTCGTTTCAATATGAAACGAAAAACGACAGATTCGCTTGAATAGTGATCGGCGCCATAAAGCATGCTGATGCTTATTACTTCTGAGAGTCAGTTTGACACAGAGGTCATAAAAGCATGGAACAAAAGCAGAGATATCCTTCACCACTTACCACACCAAACCTAATATAAACCTTATCCCTACAATGGATATTCATTGCAGTCCAAAACACACATAAAAAGGTTAAAGGTTTGAATTATGGACAAAATTATTATCAGCCCAAGCAAATACGTCCAAGGTGAACAAGTACTTACATCTATCGCTCACTATGTGAAAACATTAGGTGAACGTCCGTTAGTAATTGCCGATGAGTTCGTGACTAACCTGGTTGGTGATGACGTCAAACAAAGCTTTGCTGACGAAAAGCTTCCACTCACTATGAACATTTTTGGTGGCGAATGTTCGCGCGTTGAGATTGAACGCATCACGGACATTTGTGCCACTCAAAAACACGATGTCATTGTCGGTATTGGTGGTGGTAAAACGTTAGATACAGCAAAGGCTGTTGCGTTTTACACCAAAATTCCTGTCGTGGTGGTTCCTACGATTGCCTCGACTGATGCGCCAACCTCAGCGCTTGCGGTGATATACACCCCTGAAGGTGAATTTGCAGAATATTTGATGATCCCTAAAAACCCAGACATGGTCATCATGGATACGTCAGTCATCGCCAAAGCCCCTGTTCGCTTACTTGTATCGGGGATGGGCGACGCGCTTTCCACCTACTTTGAAGCTCGTGCCAACATGACTTCTGGTAAGGCAACAATGGCTGGTGGGTTAGCGACGCGTTCAGCACAAGCGCTTGCGAAACTTTGCTATGAAACCTTGCTTGAAGATGGTGTAAAAGCAAAAGCTGCGGTAGAAAATGGTGTGAGCACCAAAGCGGTAGAAAACATTATTGAAGCCAATACATACCTGAGCGGTATCGGTTTTGAAAGCAGTGGTCTAGCGGGTGCTCACGCTATTCATAACGGCCTAACTAAGCTTGAAGAGTGTCATCATCTCTATCATGGTGAGAAAGTCGCGTTCGGCACACTAGTTCAGCTGGTATTAGAAAACGCAGCGATGGAAGAGATTAATACGGTTCTTGCATTCTGCCGCTCTGTAGGTCTACCAACCAACTTATTTGATATGGGCGTTAAAGAGCTTAACCACGCTAAGTTGCGCGAGGTCGCCGAAGCCTCAACGGCCGAGGGAGAAACCATCCACAATATGCCATTCCCAGTGACGGCAGAAAATGTCTACTCTGCAATTCTAACCGCTCACCAGTTGGGTCAATAACTCACCCCCTTAAAGTGGGCTTAAATAAAAAAGCGGCACATACTCTCGCATGTGCCGCTTGGATTTTTGCTGTTAAGCGCAATTACTCAACCGTTACCGCTTTCGCCAGGTTACGTGGTTGGTCTACGTCCGTACCTTTGATCAGTGCTACGTAGTAAGACAGCAATTGCATTGGGATGGTGTAGTAGATCGCCGCCGTGATTTCACTAACGTGAGGCATCGTGATGATCTTCATTGTTTCATCGCCTTCGAAGCCTGCGTCTGCATCTGCGAATACATACAGAAGACCGCCACGCGCACGTACTTCCTCAACGTTTGATTTTAGCTTTTCAAGTAGGTCGTTGCTTGGTGCAACCACAACAACAGGCATGTCAGCATCAATCAGCGCAAGAGGACCGTGTTTCAGTTCACCCGCCGCGTACGCTTCTGCGTGGATGTACGAGATCTCTTTCAGTTTTAGAGACGCTTCCATCGCGATTGGGTAGAACTCGCCACGGCCTAGGAACAATGTGTGGTGCTTGTCTGCAAAATCCGTTGCTAGTGCTTCAATTTCTTTCTCGAAAGAAAGTGCCGCGTTGATTTGCTTAGGAAGTGCGTGTAGCGCTTCAACAATCTCTTTTTCTTTCTCTTTGCTGATGCGACCTTGCTCTTTACCCAGTGCTGTTACCAGCATAAGTAGTGCAGAAAGCTGAGTCGTGAACGCTTTGGTTGAAGCCACACCGATTTCAACACCAGCGCGAGTCATGAACGCAAAATCTGATTCACGAACCAGAGAAGAGCCTGCTACGTTACAAATGGTCATCGCCGCCATGTAACCTTTCTCTTTTGCTAGGCGAAGTGCTGCTAACGTATCTGCAGTTTCACCAGACTGAGACAACGTAATAAGAAGGCTGTTTGGACGAGTCACAAACTTGCGGTAACGGAATTCAGACGCAATTTCTACATCACAGCTAACGCCTGCAATGTCTTCAAACCAGTAACGTGCCGTCATACCTGCGTTGTAAGACGTACCACACGCCACGATTTGTACGTGTTCTACTTTGCTTAGAATGTCTGCCGCGTGCACACCGATCGCGTCTGTCACAACAGAATCTGACGTGATACGACCTTCCATTGTGTTGATCAACGCTTTAGGTTGCTCATAGATTTCTTTTTGCATGAAGTGACGGTATTGGCCTTTATCACCTGCATCATGCTCTGCATTAGATTCAACAATTTCACGCTCAACTGGCTCACCCGTTGCATCAAACACAGTGACTTCACGGCGAGTAATTTCTGCTACGTCCCCTTCTTCTAGGTACATGAAACGGCGCGTAACGTTAAGTAATGCAAGTTGGTCAGACGCTAGGAAGTTTTCACCTACACCAAAACCGATCACGATCGGGCTGCCTGAACGTGCTACTACGATGCGAGATGGGTCTTTGCGATCCAACGCTACCGTGCCGTATGCGCCTTCAAGTTGTTTTGCTGTTTTTTGTACCGCTTCTAATAGCGTTTCTGAAGTACGAAGTTCCCACTCAACCATGTGTGCGATAACTTCTGTGTCCGTTTGCGATTCAAACACGTAGCCACGAGATTGAAGCAGCTCACGCAGCTCTTCATGGTTTTCGATGATGCCGTTATGGACCACTGCGATATCACCAGACATGTGTGGGTGAGCATTGATTTCAGAAGGTTCACCGTGCGTCGCCCAACGAGTGTGCGCAATACCAGTTCCGCCGATCACTTTTGCTTCTTCTACTGCATCAGCCAATTCTTGTACTTTACCCAAGCGACGAACGCGCGTTAGGTTTGATTCGCCATCAACAACCGCAACGCCAGCAGAGTCGTAACCGCGGTACTCTAAGCGGCGTAGACCTTCAACCAAAATTTCTGCAACATCTCGTTGTGCTACTGCACCTACGATTCCACACATGTGTTTATCTCCGTTTGTAGTTTTGTCCTTCCCTAGCCATGATTTCAAATAGAGGCAGCAAGCAAAGGCCTTTATCCAGAGGGAAGTGAAATATGAAACTGATTACATTATTAGGCGCAAATGACTTTCACGCCATGTTGTTCAATCTGTACTTTATGCTCTGCTTGGATATCTGCATCGGTCACCAACACATCAACTTGATGCCAAGCGAGCTCTAAGTTTGGGATCTTACGGCCGATTTTTTCGGACTCGATCATTACGATCACTTCACGTGACGCTTCTGCCATTACCTTACTTAAGCCAACCAATTCATTAAATGTCGTGGTTCCACGCTCGAGATCGATGCCATCCGCACCGATGAATAGTTGGTCAAAGTCGTAAGCTCGTAATACAGATTCGGCTACTTTGCCTTGAAAGGACTCTGAGTGCGTATCCCAAGTACCGCCAGTCATCAGCAGTGTCGGTTCGCTCTCTAATTCATTAAGAGCGTTAGCAACATGCAACGAGTTGGTCATGACCACTAAGCCACGTTTATCATTCAACTGTTGAATCAGCGCGGCAGTCGTGCTGCCACTGTCGATCACGATGCGATTATGATCGCGAATCAATGATGCTGCTGCTTTTGCTAAGCTTAACTTTCGAGTCGAAACATTAGCGCCCAATTCTTCGTGAATGACTTCCTTTGGGATAGCAATCGCACCGCCATAGCGGCGTAGAAGTTGGCCGTTTTTCTCTAAAGAAGCTAAATCCTTTCTAATCGTGACCTCTGAGGTTTCGAATTTCTGAGCAAGTTCATCAACGCTGACTTCTCCTAGTTCAGAAACCAAGTTAGAAATGGCGTGTCTTCTTAATTGAGTATTTCGTTTCGACATTTAAGTTTTGATTTTAAGTTTCGATGTGAAACTTATTATAGTCAAACCGAAACTTTTAAGTCCATTTATTTCGATCCAAAAAATTAATA
>NZ_JAWOVM010000092.1:0-14431 GCF_033339895.1 Vibrio sp. 1751 | reverse complement strand
AGCGAGTTCGCTACGTCTCGATTCAATTCTGCCAAGTAAACTTCACGGTTTGCTCCTAACGCCGCATACTTACCTTTAAGGACTTCAGATTCTGCGCGACCTTTCGCTAATATCGCTTTCGCTTCAAACTCAGCAGAAAGTGCGTTCGCTTTTTGAATCGCTAAGTTAGCCTCTGCGATAGCTAGCTCTTTCTCCTTCTCGACTTCAGCAAGTCGTTTGGTTTTTTCCACTTCAACGATTTCACGCTCTGCAATCTGACGTGCAACTTCCACTTCTTTTTGCTGAGCAATAATTGCGAGTTCTTTACCACGCTGAGCGTCTTGCACCTCACGTGTTCGTTGAATCTCTTTGCGTAACTGCTCGGTCTCTGCCTGTGCTTTCGACGTTTCTTGTTCCTGAATCGCGCGAATACGATCCGGCACTAAACGCTTTTTATCTGCCAATAGCTGATCTAATTGCTTTTCTGGCTGCGGGTCACCAATGGTCACCTGCGTCACTTGAATACCGTATTGTTGTAACGGATTGTCTTGACGAATCGGTTGCCCGGTTTTGTCTACGACAGGTACGGTTTTCCAAACCAGTTGATTGGTGCGCTGTAATTGGTTCGGATTAGCTTGATTCGCCCCAACAGGCGCAAGATCCAACTCTTCCACTTCAACCTGACGTCGCTCTGTTAGATAAATCCCCTCTCGTAACTGATCGCCAAGTTTCGATTTGAACTGGTTCAAACCACCTTGGAAAAACTCTTCACCCGTGTATTGGGTTGCGGTAATCACCGTTACGTTACGTGCGTTCTTTACAAGCAGCGCATCGATCAAGTTACTGTTGTTGCGGAACTCTTTATGCATCTTCTTCACCGCTTCAGGGTCATTACTGAGCTTAAAGCGGAATGTTACGGGGATCTGACCAATATAGGTGTCGGCAAATCGAACCTGAATCGCATCAAGACGTTGATAAAAATCTTCGCCCTTGCTGTTACCGAATGACACGGTGATCACTTGGTCATACTTGGTGATTTTGGACAGAAATGGCATACGAAAATGAATGCCAGGTTCAGTAAACACATCCAACTCACCAGTAATATTATTCTGATGCACGTAGCTGTAACCCGCATCGGTCATCAGCACCGAGCTATTAATCGTTAAGCCTATTGCCAACAGCGGTACGCCAAATACGGCTGCTTTTAATCCTTTATGTAGTAACTGACGTCTTTCTTCCACCTTTAAACCCCTTCCTAAACCTCTGCTTTCCATTTTGTTCTCCTTTTTGGATTGTTACTGAGTTAAATCGATAAAAATCAGATTGCTATGCAACTCAGCAACAAGTACTAATGTATCAAAATGTTACATTAAGGAATAATCGACAGATTCATGGAATAAATAAGATTTTTACGAATAATACAAAATCATCAAAAATTTGCGGAGGATATCGATGTTTTACGCAGAGGGATTAAAAGAGAAGAATCACAGGCAATAAAAAAGGCCGCCGAAGCGACCTTTCTAACAATCATATAAAGTGCTTACTTCACACGACCTACGTATTCAGCAGTACGAGTATCTACGCGAATCACTTCACCAATTGAGATGAACAGAGGAACACGAACAACAGCGCCAGTTGATAGCGTCGCTGGTTTACCGCCAGTACCTTGAGTATCACCTTTCAGGCCTGGGTCTGTGTCTACAACTTCTAGCTCAACGAAGTTTGGTGGAGTAACAGTAATTGGGTTACCGTTCCAAAGAGTGATCATACAAGTGTTGTTTTCTACCAACCACTTAGCGTTTTCACCTACCGCTTTTGCATCCGCTGCGATCTGTTCAAACGTTTCACTGTTCATAAAGTGGTAGAATTCGCCGTCTGAATATAGATAATCTAGGTCGATATCCATTACGTCTGCCACTTCACAAGTGTCACCAGACTTGAATGTTTTCTCTAGCACTTTACCAGAAAGAAGTTTACGAATTTTAACACGGTTGAACGCTTGGCCTTTACCTGGTTTAACGTATTCGTTTTCCAGAATTACACAAGGCTCGTTATCAAGCATTAACTTAAGACCGCCTTTAAATTCATTGGTGCTAACTGTAGCCATTTTTTCCTCTTACATTCTTAGAGCTAAATTCAATGCCGCACATAATAACCCGAAAAGTCGAATCTGTTGAGCAAAACTGGCTCAAACAGTTGGCGAATGGGATCTCTGATCCTGCAAGATTGCTCGAAATACTGGAAATTGATCCTTCACCGTGGCAAGACGGGTTTGCCGCGCGCAAGCTGTTTGCACAGCGTGTACCGCAAAGTTTTGTCGATAGGATGGAGAAAGGCAACCCTAAAGACCCTCTTTTACGTCAGGTTTTACCACTGAGCGACGAATTTGAGGTGCATCCGGGTTACTCCAATGATCCATTGGAAGAGCAGGACAATGAAGTCCCTGGCATGCTACACAAGTATCGCAACCGCGCCCTGATGATTGTCAAAGGTGGCTGCGCGGTAAATTGCCGTTACTGCTTTCGTCGTCACTTCCCTTATCAAGAGAACAAAAGCGGGAAACAAGCCTGGACCAAGTGCTTAGAGTACCTGGCACAACAACCAGAGTTGAACGAAGTCATCTTCTCAGGTGGTGATCCATTAATGGCAAAAGACGATGAACTTCATTGGCTTTTAGAGCACATTGCTCATATTCCTCACATCAAACGTCTGCGTATTCATAGCCGTTTACCTGTGGTGATTCCAGCTCGAGTCACTGATGAACTATGCCAACTGCTGCAAGCATCAAGGTTACAAATCATCCTCGTCACTCACATCAACCATGCCAACGAAATCAATGACGAATTTTCTGAACAGATGTTCAAGCTCAAAAGAGCGGGCGTTACGCTTCTAAACCAAGGCGTTCTGCTGAAAGGCGTGAATGATTCGGTAGAAGCTCAAGTGGCGTTAAGTGAGGCCTTATTTGACGCGGGCATCTTGCCTTATTACCTCCACGTTCTTGATAAGGTGCAAGGCGCAGCGCACTACTTTATTTCGGACGAAGAAGCGAAAGCTATTATGCGCGGACTCATCACGCGTGTATCGGGTTATCTGGTACCAAAACTCACACGAGAAATTGGTGGCAGGCCAAGTAAAACGCCGTTGGATTTGCATTTAGAATAAGCTCTGACGCTCAATTAAATTTGTCGTCTAGATTGATTATTTTTGTTCGCTTTGCACGGTAAGTCTATGCATACTCCGCACTTTTGGAGGTCAAGATGCATACAGTATTCGAACAAATTTTCGATCTTGGCCCATTCAGTTGGCCTGCCCTACTATGCTGCGCCATTAATGGGCTCATGATCGGTATAGAGCGCCAAACTCGTGGTAAACCGGTTGGCATTCGCACAGCAATATTAATTATTTCAGGCACCTACCTGTTTATGTCGATGGCAGTGTCGTTATCGCCAAATACACTTGATCAAGCACGAGTGCTTGGTCAGATCATTACTGGCGTCGGCTTCTTAGGCGCTGGCGTTATGATGACACTTGATGGAAAAATCCATGGCGTAACATCCGCGGCTGTAATATGGGTGCTAGCAGGTTTAGGTTTGATGATAGGTTTGGGTTATTTAACGCAGTCGGTGGTTATTACTCTCCTGACATTAACCGTGTTGTTAGGTGTGGATAAAGCAGAAAACCACATCAAAGCATTACGCCGCGGTGTTCATCAAAGAATTCAACAACGCAAAACTTCATCACGATTAATTAAATAGTTAACGCTCCGAGAAACTCGCTTCATCTCATCAGCAATTAAAGAGCCCTCGACGAACATCGAGGGCTTTCTGTATATAAAGATTCTGACTTTCTCAGGGATTACTTAGCAAAGTTGATGAGTGGGAAACACTTGAAGAAACCGTTATCCGCACAGTTCAAAAGACCAATTTGCACACCATCGATTTGATCGGTCATGTTGAAGAAACCAAACTGGAAATTAGACTTCTTAGAGATACTCGCTAAGCCCACATCCGCCATGGTGTAGCCTTCAGAATAGTTCACCGCGCTCCAGTTCAAGCCTTTTACGTTGTTCGTAATGTTAACAGCACCCAAGTTAACACCCGTCGTCTGACCTTGGTTCCAGTTAACTAAGCCTAAAGACGCGCCTTTCATTTCTTGATTTACTTTTGCTGCGCCAAAAAACAGACCGAAGTTCACACCTGTCGTACGATCCGTTTCTGACATACCAAGCAGTGAAAAGTCGACACCTTTAACCTCATTTACCTGCCCATGCAACACAGCTAAACGAACGCCACCTACTGAAGAATTAGAGGGTGCGTTTGTGTTATCGATAGTAGAGAACATCACAGGTGTACTGTCGGCAAAAGCAACAGGTGATGCGATAGCGGCTGCAACCGCCAATGACGTCATAAGCTTTTTCATTTTCATCTCCATGATGGGAAGCAACAATTTACAACATAGTGTAATGTTCAGATTTTGCTCTGTCCCCGTTCAAAAAGTGTTAGCAATAGGTCAGATTTAATCATCTGACTCAAAAGAAAAAATATTTCTCTTCGATTTTTTGCTTCTGAAATGGCGCTTTTTACGCTCAAAAATTTCATGATAAGCCACACCAGAACGTCATGTTTCTCAGGTGACACGCATAAAAAAGTCGAGGCATCTGCCTCGACTTTTAAGGGTTTGGTCGGTTATCTTTCCGCTATAAGGTTTCCCTAGAGCGATGAGATAAGCTGGCTTACATCATGCCGCCCATGCCACCCATGCCGCCCATGTCAGGCATCGCTGGCGCGTCTTTTTGCGGTAGGTCAGTAACCATCGCTTCAGTTGTGATCATCAGACCTGCAACCGATGCTGCGAATTGTAGTGCAGAACGAGTAACTTTAGTTGGATCTAGGATACCCATTTCTAGCATGTCGCCGTATTCGCCTGTTGCCGCGTTGTAACCGTAGCTACCTTCACCCGCTTTCACGTTGTTCGCAACAACTGAGTCTTCCTCACCTGCGTTCTTCGTGATTTGACGGATTGGCGCTTCCATTGCACGTAGTGCAACGCGGATACCAACGTTTTGTTCTTCGTTGTCACCCGTTAGGTGAGCAATCTTAGATGCCGCGCGGATAAGTGCAACACCACCACCAGCAACAACACCTTCTTCAACCGCTGCGCGAGTTGCGGCTAGCGCATCTTCTACACGGTCTTTCTTCTCTTTCATTTCAACTTCAGTCGCAGCACCAACTTTGATTACTGCAACACCGCCAGCCAGTTTAGCTACGCGCTCTTGTAGTTTCTCTTTGTCGTAGTCTGAAGTTGCGTCTTCGATTTGTTGACGAATCTGAGCAACACGGCCAGAGATCATCTCTTCTTCACCGATACCATCGATGATAGTCGTGTTTTCTTTCGTGATAGAAACACGCTTCGCTTGACCTAGATCTTCTAGTGCAACTTTTTCTAGCTCTAGACCGATCTCTTCAGAAATCACAGTACCGCCAGTTAGGATAGCGATGTCTTGTAGCATTGCTTTACGACGGTCACCGAAGCCAGGTGCTTTCACAGCTGCAACTTTTACGATGCCACGCATGTTGTTCACAACCAATGTTGCTAGCGCTTCGCCTTCCACATCTTCTGCAATGATAAGCAGTGGACGAGATGCTTTCGCGACAGCTTCTAGCGTTGGAAGAAGCTCACGAATGTTTGAGATCTTCTTGTCTACTAGAAGAATGAATGGGTTTTCTAGATCAACACTGCCTGATTCTTGGTTGTTGATGAAGTAAGGAGACAGGTAACCGCGGTCGAACTGCATACCTTCTACTACGTCTAACTCGTCTTGTAGCGCCTGACCTTCTTCAACCGTGATAACGCCATCACGACCCACACGCTCCATTGCTTCTGCAATGATATTACCTACGCTTGCGTCTGAGTTTGCAGAGATAGTACCAACCTGCGCGATCGCTTTTGTGTCGTTACATTCAACAGAAAGCTCTTTTAGTTGCTCAACTGCCGCGGCAACAGCTTTGTCGATACCACGCTTAAGATCCATTGGGTTCATGCCCGCTGCGACTGCTTTTAGACCTTCGTTAACGATAGATTGTGCTAGTACCGTTGCTGTTGTTGTACCGTCACCCGCTGCGTCGTTTGCTTTAGACGCAACTTCTTTAACCATTTGTGCGCCCATGTTCTGGAATTTATCTTCCAGCTCGATTTCACGCGCTACTGATACACCATCTTTAGTGATAGTTGGTGCACCAAAAGATTTGTCTAGAACGACATTACGTCCTTTAGGACCCAGTGTTACTTTTACTGCGTCAGCCAGAACGTTTACACCTTCCAGCATTTTAACTCGTGCGTCATTACCAAATTTAACGTCTTTAGCAGCCATCTTTGATTTCCTTTCTAAAATTCTTTGTGTGTAATTTCGTAATTGAATCTGAGCAAAAAATTACTCAATGATTGCTATTATTCAACGATCGCCATGATGTCGTTTTCAGACATGACAAGCACTTCTTTACCGTCGATTTTTTCAGTTTTTGTACCGTAACCTTCAGCGAAGATAACGGTATCACCGACTTTAACGTCTAGTGGCAGTACGGTGCCGTTTTCTAGGATGCGGCCTTTACCCACAGCTAGAACAACACCGCGAGTCGATTTTTCTGCAGCAGAACCAGTCAGAACGATGCCACCAGCAGACTTAGATTCAACTTCTTTACGTTCAACGATAACTCGGTCATGTAATGGACGAATGTTCATCGGTCGTCTCTCCTGAAAATTTCCATGTTTATTTGATAATTGTCCTTAGGGACTGTAGCCCCAGACACGTGATCCCTATATAAGGGGTCGAAGCAGCGATCCCAAGGGGGTGGCACAAAATTTTTGTGACTTAGTTAAAATAACGAACAACTAGGCAACGGTTTGCGTTAGAAATGCTCACTCGCTCGGCATCTCGCTTTCTTGTATCCTTGCAGTTTGCTTACCAGATAGTTGTCACACATGCAGGAAAATAACAAGCTGGAACCCCAAGCGACCGATAAGCATGGTTTGTTGACCGCACCCATTCCTGAAACGCTGCGGAAAATGACCGTACCCATGACTATGGGCATGATCGCAATTTTGATGTTTAACTTGGTGGACACGTTTTTTATCTCGTTGCTTGGCACTCAAGCGCTAGCAGCTATCAGCTATACCTTCCCTGTCACCTTTGCGGTTAACTGCATTACGATGGGGATTGGGATGGGACTATCGACCAATATTGGTCGCTTGCTTGGGCAAGGTCATGCACCACAAGCTGCACGGTTCACCACCCACGGTTTGTTATTAGCCGTGTTACTTGTGGCTATCGCGTCTTCTATTGGCTTTACCACCATTGCGCCATTGTTTCGTTTTCTTGGTGCGTCTGATGATCTCATCCCTCTTATTGAGCAGTATATGCAGGTCTGGTATCTCACCATTCCTCTGCTAGTGATCCCAATGGCGGGCAACAGTGCTATCCGAGCTACTGGCGACACAAAGACACCAGCAAAAGTCATGATGTTGGCTGGTTTGATTAATGGCATGCTCGATCCATTGTTGATTTTCGGTTATGGCCCTTTTCCGGAACTTGGCATTCAAGGCGCAGCCATAGCAAGTGCCTTTAGCTGGTTAGGTGCTTTGTGTGGCTCATTCTATGTGCTAATTAAACGGGAAAAATTGCTTGCTCAACCCCAATGGGCTTTGCTGAAACAAGACTGGCAACAGACACTAAAAATTGGTACCCCTGCAGCGCTATCAAACGCGATGAATCCGTTGTCCGGTGCCATTCTGATGATGCTGTTATCCAACCACGGTACAGCGGCGGTTGCTGCTTACGGGGCAGCGCAGCGTATTGAGTCCATATTGATTTTAGTATTGATGTCGCTGACCTCTGCCCTCACACCGTTTATGGCACAAAATTTAGGAGCCAAACAACCGCAACGAGCCTTTTCCGGTTTATTTATTAGCATGCGTTTTGCAGTGGTATTCCAAGGGTTTATCTTCTTGATGATGGTACCGCTGAGCATTCCTCTGGCTGCGCTGTTTTCTCAGGAAGATGCGGTGAAAAACCTGCTTTGGCATTATTTACTGGTGGTGCCATTTAGTTATGGCTTCCAAGGCATCGTGATGATGTTAGTCAGTGGTTTGAATGCGATGCACAAGCCATTGCGTGCATTCCAGTGGAGCTTTATGCGGCTGTTCATTTTTACCTTGCCATCGGCTTGGGTCGGGAGCCAAATCTACAGCATTGAAGGCTTGTTTATCGGTATCGCGGTTGGGAATACGTTGGGTGGGCTACTGGGCTACTTGTTTGCGCTGCGCGAGCGAAAATTAACGCTCATAGAGCAGAGCAGCGTGTCTTAACACTCGTCTATCGCTAGTTTCTTTTTGTTGATTCTCAAATACAAAAAAACCGCGGAAAGCCGCGGTTTTGTTTATCTATTTCAAGCTTGCTTAGAACAACTCTTCAGCAACTTTGTATAGATCGTTGCGTACTGGACGCTTCATGTTTTCGATTGCGTCGATGATATCGTGGTGAACAAGTTGCTCTTTCACGATACCTACACAACGACCACCATGACCTTCGATCAATAGGTGAACAGCGTAGTTACCCATACGAGATGCTAGTACGCGGTCAAATGCAGTTGGACGACCACCACGTTGGATGTGACCAAGTACTGTTGCACGAGTTTCACGACCTGTCGCGGCTTCGATGTCACGAGCTAGTTCATTAGCATCCATCATTAGCTCAGTAAGCGCGATGATCGCGTGTTTCTTACCTTTAGCGATACCATCTTGGATGTTGCTGATCAGCTTGTCTTTGTCTAGACCAGTTTCCGGAGTGATGATGTATTCACAACCGCCCGCAATTGCAGACATCAGAGTCAAATCACCACAGTGACGGCCCATGATTTCTACAATTGAAATGCGTTGGTGAGATGAAGAAGTATCACGTAAACGGTCGATTGCATCGATAACGGTGTTTAGTGCACTTAGGTAGCCCACAGTGTAATCCGTACCTGCGATATCGTTGTCGATTGTGCCCGGAAGACCGATACATGGGTAACCCATTTCAGTCAGTTTCTTCGCACCCATGTACGAACCATCACCACCGATTACCACTAGTGCATCGATACCATGTTTTTTCAGGTTCTCAATCGCTTTTTCACGAACTTCCACTTGTTTAAATTCAGGGAAACGTGCAGAACCTAGGAACGTACCACCTTTGTTGATCACATCTGAAACGCTAGAACGATCTAGCTTCTCGATGCGGCCTTCGTATAGGCCTAGGTAGCCGTCGTACACACCGAATACTTCCAGTCCTTCGGATAGTGCTGTACGTACTACGCCGCGTATCGCAGCGTTCATACCAGGTGCGTCACCGCCACTTGTTAAAACACCGATCTTCTTAATCATGCTCACCCTCGATCTTTGGCAATCAATTATTTAATTTTCTTTTAGGCCCCTTGTTACCAAGCAACCTGCATAATCCAGAACTGTGCGTTATGTTACATTTCCTCTACAGGATTACCAATGAAAACGCACTTTTTTATGTAACTTTTCTACTTATGTAAGAGTATTACAGTTTCTCTATGAAACTTTGTTGATTCATATCAGGATCACGAATCTTAATAAGTATTGATGGAAAGATAGTCAATAAGTACCTGTTTGTCGTCGGGCACTGATGGATTTTTCAAGCCTACCAATGTTGCGCTTTTTGCTCTTTCTCTGGTCCGAAAACGACAGACAATGGATCTTGATGGATCAATACGTCCGCATCAGGAAAAAGAGCCAATAAATTATCTTCCACTTTATCAGCGATGTAATGCGCCTCAATTAATCGTAAGTTATCGTCTAGCTCTAAATGCAACTGTATAAAGCGCGTCGGTCCGGACATTCGCGTGCGTAACTGATGCACACCCAATACCCCTTTTACGCTCAAACAAGCTTGGTTAATTTGCTCAAGTTCTTCATCGGGCAACTTTCTATCAAGTAAGGTTTGAATCGCTTCGCTGACCATTTTGAAAGCGCTATAAAGAATGAAGACACCAATACCAATCGCAAACACAGCATCCGCTTGAGTCACTCCAAAATAACTGAGCCCCAGAGCCACCATGATCGCAGCATTCATATACAAGTCAGTCTGATAATGCAGAGAATCCGCCGCTATTGCTTGGCTCCCCGTCACGCGAACCACATGTTTTTGGAACATCACCAAGCCAAGTGTGACCACAATCGCAAACAGCGATACATACACACCTAACTCCGGTGCGTGTAAAGCATGTGGGCGGAAAAATCGGTCAATCCCGTTAAGAATCAAAAATACTGCCGAGCCCGAAATAAACATTGCTTGGGCTAGGGCCGCTAAGGACTCAGCTTTACCATGTCCAAACGTATGTTCGCGGTCTGCCGGTTGTAAGGCGTAACGAACCACCACAAGATTCACAACCGAAGCCGCGATATCTAACATGGAGTCAATCAATGACGCCAATAAGCTCACTGAGCCGGTTACCCACCACGTGATGACTTTTACTATCAGAAGAAGCGTCGCCACAATGGTTGCAGTCCAAGCGGCGGTCGTAACTAAACGTGCGTATTGCTGTTTCATAATCAAAGAGTTAACTAAAACCATACGTTGAGTATATTGAATGACCATGAAATAACCAGATCAAAAAGAGGCAACCAATGGCTGCCTCTTTATATAACATCAATTCATGACTTAATTATTGCGCGACTTTTCCATGCGCTTGTGCATTCTGTCGCCACACTCTTGCATACGTTCATTTTGTAGCTCAACAAATTTCGCTTTCTGCTCAGGTGTTAATACGCTAAGCATTTGGTGCTTTCTTTCTAGCATTTGCACGCGACGTTCCGTTTGGCGCTCAACCATCTCTTTTGCTAACTCGGTAGCTTGAGCTTCATCAAAATTATCCGCCAGCAAAAGCGATTGCACTTTTGCGTGATGCGCTTGACGCTCAGCCATACGTGCTTCTTTGCCATCAGCGAATTTTACTTTCATTTCTGCTTTGTTTGCTTCACGCATTTCTTTTAGCTGATCTTTTTGTGCATCAGTCAGGTCTAGTTGACGCATGACACCTCGGTCCATACCCATGCCGCATTCGTCACGAGGACCTTTATGATGGTTTTTACCACCGTAAGCGAATGCGCTTGCGGCGCCAAGAGTAAGAGGTAGAACAACAGCAGCTAACACAAGTTTTTTTGCAGACTTCATAATACGATTCCTTACACAGGTGAGTGGTTCTTCTGAGCTGTTCTCACAGCGCTTGAGTATAGAATACGACCCGCTAGGTAAAGCGACGTATAGGGAGCGTAAAGAATCGTAAAGAGTGATTTTTCTCCTCTTCGTTGCGCATCATTCCAATGTAATATTAGGCTATCGGTAACTTACTATAGGTGCCCCCATGGCAAACATTCTTTTAATCGATGACGATATCGAGCTAACCAGCTTATTAAAAGAAGTACTCAGTTTCGAAGGGTTTGACGTCAGCGAAGCAAATGACGGTGAAGCCGGCTTAGCCGCGATCAATGATAAGATTGATTTGATTTTGTTGGATGTCATGATGCCAAAACTCAATGGCATGGAAACGCTGAAACGCTTACGTGAAAATTGGGAAACTCCCGTCTTGATGCTGACCGCTAAAGGAGAAGAAATTGATCGCGTGATCGGCTTGGAACTGGGCTCGGATGATTATTTACCAAAACCTTTTAGTGACCGAGAGCTGTTAGCGCGTATCCGCGCGATTTTACGCCGCACTAGCAGCACACAAAAAAATACCAAAAACAGCGATTGCATTGAGTATCAAGAAATCCGCCTCTATCCCGGTAAGCAAGAAGCGTATTGTGAGCAACAGCTACTCGATCTCACGGCAACCGAGTTTGCGCTACTCACCCACTTCGTACAAAACCCAGGACAAGTGCTGACCAAAGAGACACTGAGCTTAGATGTGCTTGGTAAACGACTCGCTGCTTTTGATCGCGCTATCGATATGCATGTCTCGAACTTACGTAAAAAATTACCAGATCAAAGCAATGGCAAGCCGCGAATCAAAACCCTGCGTGGTCGTGGCTACATGCTGCTTGAGGAGGATTAATGCGCCTATCACGCATCAAACTGCCAAACATCAATAGCCTGTATGGACGCATCTTTGCCATTTTTTGGTTCACCATGTTATTAGTATTGATAGCCGTGCTATCACTGCCACATTTGGACCCACGCAAAGCTCGCGATATTCCAGAAGAACACTACAAACGTATGGTAGAAACGCGTGACTCAATCCAACAAAAATACAGCCAGCAAACAGATTTAGGCCGCATACTTTTTCGTATCGAGGGCAACCGCCACGGCAAGCACGACCCTCGCCCACGAGTGTTTTTTTCTGACTACAGCGGTAATGTTCTTACGACAGAAAAACGCAGCAATTTTCAATTGCGTGCAATGCAAAACTTTGTCACCAGTATCGAAGATTACAATAATCCAAAGCAGAAGCTGTATGGTCGATACATGATTGCGGGCCCAATTCCTATCACTTTGGCAGGTTCCGATATCTTGATGTACGTGGGCTTCAAGTGGAATGAGCCACCACCTCTACTCCTGCGTCTGTTTGATCACCCATTCCAGCTCTTGCTTGCGGTCATGCTGGTTAGTACACCATTGCTGTTATGGCTTGCTTGGGCTTTGAGTCAGCCAGCGCGTCGTCTTGAAGCCGCTGCTCAACGTGTGGCGAAAGGTGAATTTGTCACAGACCCAAATTTAGAAAAAGGTACGGCGGAATTTCGTCAAGCAGGCAGCAGCTTCAACCAGATGGTCGAAGCGGTTAATCAAATGATTTCAGGACAACAACGTTTGCTATCCGATATCTCTCACGAGCTGCGCTCACCTTTAACTCGTCTGCGCATGGCAAGCGCATTAGCGACGCGTAAACAAGGCGAAAGCCCAGAACTGACTCGTATCGATACCGAAGCGCAGCGCTTGGAACAGATGATCAGCGAACTATTAGAGCTTTCTCGCATGCAGGCGAACAGTCATATGACTCGCGAAACACAGCCACTAGAAAGTTTATGGGAAGAAATCATTAAAGATGCGCAGTTTGAAGCAGAGCAAATGGGCAAACAGCTACACTATTCAGAATTACCTAAGCGCAATATTTCCGGTAACCCTAAACTGCTGATGAGTGCGGTGGAAAATATCGTTCGTAACGCCATTTACTACGGAAAAGATGAGGTACAAATCGACATCAAAGCCGATGACGATACGCTTCGTATCACGGTTGACGATAATGGAGAAGGTGTACCAGAAGAGGAACTGGCCGCGATTTTTCGCCCGTTCTATCGCGTTTCCACGGCACGCGATCGCCACTCTGGCGGCACAGGTCTCGGCCTAACCATTACCGAAAGTGCCATTCGCCAGCACAGTGGCACGATCGCAGCCAGCCGAAGTCCTTTAGGCGGATTGCGTATGAGTATCACCTTACCGATCAATTGTTAGTCTCAATTTGATGAACTAACAATAATTCGCACCATATTTCTAGAGTGAGTGATTCACAGCCCCACCCTCACTTTAGAAATTGGTGAGGCTTCTTAGAATACCCTTACAAAGATCAAAGTTGATAATAATTATCGTTAGCATTAAAGTGAATTTTCCAATTAAGGAGGATTTACTATGTCACATACATTTCCCGCTCTGCCTTACCCGTACGATTCACTAGAGCCGTACATCGACGCGAAAACCATGGAAGTGCATTACAGCAAACACCACAAGACGTACTTTGATAAGTTTGTAAATGCCGTTGAAGGGAGTGAGCTCGAAACTCAGTCATTAGACGAGATCTTTGACAATATCTCTAAGCTCAGTCCAGCAGTACGTAATAATGGTGGCGGCTATTACAACCACATCATTTATTGGAATTGCATGTCACCAAACGGTGGCGGAGAGCCTCAAGGCGCGCTTGCTCAAGCAATTAACGATAAATTTGGTAGCTTTGCGCAATTTAAAGAGGCGTTTGCCCAAGCTGCCATCAATACCTTTGGGTCTGGCTTTGCATGGCTGATCGTAAAAGATGGTGAGATTCACATTACGTCCACCAGCAATCAAGATAACCCTCTGATGGACGTAGTGGATGTGCGCGGTGAACCAATCCTCGCATTAGACGTGTGGGAGCACGCGTATTACATCAGTTACCAAAACCGTCGCCCAGAATATATTGATGCGTGGTGGAACGTCGTCAACTGGCGAGCAGTTGAAGAAAACTATGCTCACGCTCTCTTATAAAGAGCATCGATACGTACGGTATTAACATCCGCGCTAATGCCTGCTTTCATACCCAGGTCAATCTTGCTGAATCTCGCATATTTCGGTGACTTGGGTATATACTGCCCCTCTCTTTGACCAACTCTATTTCAATACCATGTTTGATATCGCTTTATACGAACCAGA